>JAAFJK010000655.1 GCA_013298105.1 Cytophagales bacterium | reverse complement strand
TTTTATTATTATAGACTATAGCATTCGAAGTACCCACTATATAAGCAGGGGCAGGCGAGTTATAGATAATCTCTGTCAAAGGTGTATTGCCTATCAGATTGCCTGCATTTTGCGTTACGGTTATCACTTTTACTACTGCGCCATTGCAACCTGTGATAGTGATAGTGCCTGTGCGTACTGCGCCTGCATTATTTGAGGCAGTGATAGTCATATTCGTGGTGCCATTCACACCTGAAGAAGGTGTAAAAGTGAGCCATGCTTGATTGCTGACTCCAGTCCAGCCTCCTGTGCAGTTGGTAGATACGATAGGTGCGTTTTGATTGCCACCCGAAGACGCAAAACTCAACGCAGAAGGTGCTGTGATAGTAGGATTTACAAAACGGTATAGTCTTCTTGGGTTGCTTGTATTATCGGCTATTAATTGGAAGCCATTGCAAGGAATCATAAATTGGTTATCCAACTGATTGATTACAGCCCCTGTAACGCGATTGATAGACCTTGCCTTCCCACCAGTTCCTGCACTTGGATTGGTGATATTGTTTACTGTACTTGTGTTTGTAACCACAAATTCAGTATTGTCATCTATCCAAATGCTTCTTGCACCATATACAATTTCGTTCCCTGTCAAGGTTAAAAACGGTTGGCTATTTAGGTTGAGTTGTTGTCCTGTGTTGCCTGCTGTGAGGTTGAAAACACCACTCTCATGGTACGAACGTAAATTGGGCAAAGTAGCAATTTGTGTATAAATATACGTAGCGGGATTTTCTTCAAACACTTTGATAGTATTGAAAAAGGTAGATGAACAACCGTTACAATCATGCTTATAAGTATCTGAAACATAGACTTGCATCTTGCCTGCTACAATCTTTGAAAAAAGATATTCGTTTCTTTGGCTGTCCGCACCACCTGAAGCATCTACAGTGTTAGAAATGGTAATGGGCGCACTCCAGTCATTGATACCTGGCTCCCACACGCGCATTTGTAGAGGCGCACCATAAGCCCACCAGCCTGTACTATTCGTAAAATAGAGGCGAAGTTTGCCATCAGCGCCCCAAGCAAATTCATAAGGTTTATGCCAATTATAAGAGAAGGCTGTGCCATTGCCCATAGCAGGTGAGATTTCAGTCCAAGTGCCACTTACATTGTTAGCATACGCCATTTGCCCATCTTCGGCTCCATAAAATCCAGGAGAGGCATTTTTAGTATAAGCAATGTGCAACTTGCCTGCGTTGTCTATAGTAAGTACGTGGAAAGCAGAGCCATTGGGTGTACTTAAGATGTTTTGCGTAGTCCACACCAAACCATCAGGCGAGGTAGAAAGTTTGATGAAGCCATCATATACAAGCGTTTGTCCAGGTGATGCCCAACCGTTCGACCATACGACATAGTGCATACCATTATGGAATTTGTAGCCTGCTTTTTCGAGGTGTATAGAGCAGTTGAGTTGTGCGTGTAGCTCAATCGTAGGTTGCGCAAACCCCTTACCTACCGATAGGCAGGCAAGGGCGAGTAGGAGCAGTGTGTAAAAGATGTTTTTCATGGTTGGTATATTGCAGATGAGTGGAAAACGTATAAAAACTTGCCTGCCCCGATATGAGCGAGGCGCGGCAAGTAGCAGCAAACATTATTTTTTTAGCTTACGGCACAAATTTGGTGTCATTTGATGCCTACATTTTGAAAAGTATATAATCGATTGCAAAGTTATATAGTGATTTTTAGAATAAAAAGCAAACGATATACGTTATTGAGCGAAGAATTGTAAAAAGTTATCCGCAACTAATTCAAGACGCTTTGTATTTTAGGTAATACCACAGAATCATATCTTCGACTCCGTGAAGGTTTAGCTTTTTGTAGATACTTCCTTTATGCGTTCGGATAGTATGCACAGACTTCATGCGCAGTTTTTCCTTTACGGCTTCGTTACGGACTTTTTCAGTATGCGTTTTATTTTGCAGGAAAGCGTCTTCGATATACTCACACAGCGCGAGAAGTACCTGCCTTTCTGTAGCGGTAAGTGGGTTTAGTTCAGATTGATTCATAGTAGAAAGAGTATTTTTTAGCTTCTACTTTTATAGAGATTTAACTCTGATGATTTTCTGAAAAAAAGTAAAAAAAAATGTTTTTTTTTTTAGTGTCTGCAAAAAAGTCGGTTTTTATGCAGTACAGATGGTATTTATGGTGCCTCGAAAAAAAATTTTTCCTTGCTTAGTAGGATAAGGTTTCAAACCCTATCCTACTGAGCAAGGAAAAAGATGATGTTATTTTCTTTCCGCTTCTAAAAAGCCAAAACATCAAAGATGAAGGTATTAAATTGCCATTTCTTACTTGTTTTGCTAATTATTCGTTTTTTGCGGTTGGCAATCCGCTTGCGGTTGTCAATCCGAAAAAAAGACCGCGAACAAATAAGAAAGACTGACCACTTTGATAACGACATCATTAGTTTGTGAAAGAGGCACGCGGATAACGCGGATTTTACAGATGACAACGGATTTTTTAATTTCTGAAATATAAAAAATCCGTGAAAATCCGCTTAATCTGCGTTATCCGTGTGCTAAAAGCATACACAAAAACACTACTAATCTTTAAAGTCGTTATCAAACTATGGTTCTCTGACAATTTTTGTAGAG
>JAAFJK010000708.1 GCA_013298105.1 Cytophagales bacterium | reverse complement strand
CGTGTCATTCCTTCGTTTGTGCGCATATCTTTACGCATTTTGGCTTTACCTTTAAAGCCATGTTCGCAGTTGCAAGCCATAATGTTATTCGGATAAGATTTTAACTATTTTACGTGAGTTTGCCCACGTCTGAAAGAACATGGCAAACAAGATGAGGTTGATGACAATAAAAAAAGCTGTAAATAAAAGGTCTTTCATGGGCGGGGTTACAGGTAAACTGAGGGCAGATAAACGGGTTACGGGTAGACAGGTTACAGGAGATAAAAAGCCAATACAGCCAGCACTATCAGCACCAAGAGTGCGAGCAGTAGCCATAGCATAGCGTTGCTTTTTTTGGGAGTGGGCGGTTCGGCAGGCAAGTTTTTAGCAATTTCTGTAACGGCTTGGTCTTGTTTGAGTTCCTCTTTTTTCTTCTCCAATTCTACTTCTTGCATCGCTTTTCGGTGTTCAGACGTGATGCCTTGTTTGGCATCAGTCGTTTCGGCTCTTTTGTGTAGTCGGTTAGATTTTCGGGCAAGTCTTTTCTGTCGCCTGTTATTTTTCTTACCAGCATCAAAATAATTTTCTGTGGTGTCTGTATTGCTCATTTTTGAGAAAGTTTATAGTAAATACCACCCGCTATGATAGCCAAAAGAAGCAAAACACCCACTATGAGCAAAGTACGTTGTGTTTTGGCGCGTTGTTTTTCGCTTTCTACAGCCTGTGCTTGTTGGTTTTGTTTGATTTGCAAGATGCCTTGTGTGCGAGCGGTGCGTTGCTTTTCTTGTTCAAGTTTTGCTTCTTGCTTTTTGCCAAAGATGTTGCCGCCTGCAGTCGCCAAAGCTGTAACAGCTCCTGAAACAGCCATAACGGTAGGGTCGCCCCCTTGTTGAGCCATACGCTATTGGGTTTTACTTTTCAGATTTCATGTATAGATACACCAACACAAAGACCAATAGCAAAAACGCGAGTAGAGCCGCGAGCTTTATCCATGCTTTTTGCCAAAGTTTAGGCGCGGTTTTGTCTTTCTTGCCTCCCATGAGGGTTTGTACTGCCTTTTGTTGTTCTTCCTTTTCAGGCGTAAATAGTTCTTTGTCAGGGTGCAGGTCGAGAAATTCTTGTAGTTTTTCTGCCTTGCCTACCCCTATCACGACCATTGCGTTGCGTACTGTATCTTCTGTGGTAGCCCCTATGGGCATTTGTGCCTCCTCCAAAAACAGCTCAACCGCCTCCTCATTCCAAAGGGCAGTATAGGCTACTACTCTCTCGAGGCTACTGGTTGTGTTATGTTTGGTATTGGGTTTGCGCACCAAGTTTGTCCCTTGTACTTTGGTTTTTCCGCTTTTTTTTCTTTGCATATCATTGTACGAAAAAAGTTAAAAACAAGCCTCCGCTCGGAGGCTTGTCAGCTTTGATACAAAGGTTGGTTTAGCGGTTTTTGCTAAATACTTTCCTGCGTGGTTTGTTGCCTTTCAGGGTTTCTACAGCTTTTGTGCCTTTTTTTACCACATTTGACTGGTCGTTGCGGGCTGTAACATAAAGCGTGATTTCCATGGTAGAGTTATCAGGTATCTGCAACTCCATGACATCATTGCCCGATAAAAGAAAGTCAAATTGAGGAATATTGACAATTTTCTCGTTCTGAGCATAGTTATCCACATAGTCATCAGGCAGAATGGTTTGGAAATTTCCTGTGCCATAACCTGTAGCACCCAATAATTTGATAGGGAAACTTGAGTTAGCCGCATCAGAATATTTGAGGCGTGCGCCTGTAGTTTTGGCAGTATCTACTTTGATTTGTTCCAAGAAAGCAGGATAGCCACCTTCTACAAGGGGCATATCAATCGTGATGCCTGCAGGGATAGCAGAAACAGGGTTGCGATATCCGCCAAATAGTTTGACAGTTTCGACTGCCGCGCCACCTGTTTGGTTTCGAATGATAACTTTGACAGAGCGATCGTTGGGGTTGATAGTTTTACGGCGTGCTTGAGGGCGTTGTTCGAAATATTCTTCGTCATAGCCTTCTTCATCATAGCCATCTTCGTCTTCATAGCCGTCTTCGTCTTCATAGCCGTCCTCGTCATCATAACGATTCTCGGCTTGTGCGCCTGTGTAGTTGTCCAATTCCTGCTCGGCTTCGCGTAGTAAGCTCTGCATGGCATTTTTGTTGTATTTCATGTGAATATGAAAAATTGAATGGTTGGGTTATCGAGTGAATAAATTTGCTATCTTGCTACTACTTGAAAGACTTGCCTTTGCCATTTTTTTGCGCTCAACTGGCAAAGGAGGTCATCATATATGCGCCTACATGAAAAAAAACTACCGTTCAGCGCACTTACCACAAG
>JAAFJK010000028.1 GCA_013298105.1 Cytophagales bacterium | reverse complement strand
GGGGGCAGAGTTTGCAGGTAAGCCCACACTTTCTGTGATGATTTCTGAAGAATTGGTAAAAGAAAAATCTTTAGATGCCTCGAAAATTGTGAAAGAACTTGCCAAACATATTCAAGGTGGCGGAGGTGGACAGCCCTTTTATGCCACTGCGGGAGGCAAGGACGCAAGCGGTTTAGACAAGGCTTTGCAAGAGGCAGTAGGCAAGTTTGCGAGTTTGTAATAAAGCAAACCCACAAGGTTTCAAAACCTTGTGGGTTTATACAACATTTAAAACCTTTATTCCTTATGACTTTCGAGTTTAAAAACTTAGGTGCTATCAAAGATGCCCAAATAGAAATGGGTAATCTTACCATTGTTTCAGGCAAGAACAATACAGGCAAGACGTATTTGACGTATGCTATGACGGGATTCTTTAGTCGGGATTTGCATAATTTAGGTTTCATAAAATTTATTGATACACAAAACGCCCATAAGTTTGCAGAAGAACTAATCAAAGTTAAAACTATTAAAATTGATGTAGCCTATTTTGAAGAAAAAATATTACAATTATTAAAAAATAAAGTAGATATATATAAAAATAATTTGCACAGATTTTTTGGTATAGATGCGACTTTCAATAAAGACACAAAGATAAAACTAAAAGAGGGAAAAATAAATTATGAACGCTTTTTTGAAGGAACTATTCGTTTTTTTCATTATGAAATATACTACTTCAAACCACCCAAAAGTAGTATCATTCATTTGGATTTTATTGACAAAAATAAAGCAGATAGAACCATAGTAAGTCCTGAAAATATTGAATATGTTTCGGGTATAATTAGCTTAGAACTAATCCAAATGCCTGTTATTGTGCTATCTAATATACGTAATGCAATACATTTATTTTCAAAATCTCTAAAAGGTCGTACTGATATTGAAAATAGAAAAAAAGTACATGATGCGTATGATGCTATAGAAACAGATAAACTCATTAAAACAACAGAATATAGTTATCAATATGCACAACAAAAGACTAAAAATTTTCAGTTCGAAGCAAGATTAGGGCAAGACGATATTTTAAATTATGTAGAAAGTATGTTGCCTATTAAGTATCAAGCAAAATATTATGAACTTTATGCAAAAGTTGCAGAAAAAGAGATTCCATCACACCTTTGTTCGGCTTCAATACAAGCATTGGCAGATTTACATTTTTACTTAAAATACACTGCGCAAAAAGGCCACTTGCTCATAATAGACGAACCCGAACTAAACCTACACCCCGAAAATCAAATAAAAATAGCGCGATTATTGGTAAAATTGGTTAATGCAGGAATTAGAGTGTGGATAACTACGCACAGCGACTACATAGTGAAGGAATTGAATAATTGCTTGATGCTTTCCAATGACTTCACAGACAAAGAAGCATTTATGCAAGAATACGAATACAAGGAAAACGATATTTTGAAAAAAGAGGATATTCGAGTATACATTGCCCACGAAGAAGGCACAGTCGAGCAGGTAGAAATAGGCAAGTTTGGTATGAAAAAAACAACCTTTGATGATGCTATCAAGCGTTTCAATGAAGTTTCAGACACCTTATTCAATATTTTGGGCTAAATTATGACACTACAAAACTATATCAATCCGTTGCTTTTTTTGGAAATCAAAAATAACGAAGTAAAACTACAAGAAGAAAATGCGGTAGGCAAGGACGATTTGCGCAATGTTACCATCAAAAACTTGCCTGCCAATACCTTTGCTTTCAGCTTAGATAAGCCTATCATTTTTCAAGAAAATACCAAAGAACGAAAGGCAAACAATGAATTTTTAGGCGAAGCACCCAACATCAAAAAACGTTGTGATGTTGTAATAATAGTTACTGTAAAATTTTCGTATATTCTTTTATATTTGCAAATATATGATTAAATGCGCACCTTTGCATCATAAATCTATCATTTATTTCTTTTCTTATTCTATGAAAAAAGTAGTTATGACTATTCAAGACGATTTGGGAAACACCATTTCTGAAACCAGCTATTCTTTAGGTACTGATACGGATAATTTGTCTAAAATAGAAGCAAGC
>JAAFJK010000082.1 GCA_013298105.1 Cytophagales bacterium | reverse complement strand
AATCTTTTGTGTTTATACTTTGTTGCAATATTCATTACAAAACACTATCTTACTGTTTGCGCGCTTCTATTGCGCCTCGTCTAAACCCAAAATATTGCACAAAACCTGACCATCTTATTTTTTACTTGTTCCTAAAACAAAGAAAATATTACAAGATGCTTTTTTTTACCAAACTTTTTGAGGTGTTTGTGGGTTCTATCATTACAAAATTGTTAATTTTGCATTATTCAAATATTTTTTTGTAATTTACCGTAAAACTTAAATATATGCAATCCTTTACCTCAAAACTCAATGTTTGGCAAGAAGTAAGCTCTATAGAAGCCCTGAATACGCCCAAAAACCCGCACCTTGCCTACCCCACTGCGCAAGAGGACAGCAAAAATAACACCCCACAAGAAACGTGGTTTGAGCTTTTGCAATACCCTGCTGAAAGTACACCCACAAAATAATTTTTCAAGAACCAAAAATACCTCAAACCCGCAAAGACTTCAGGTCTTTGCGGGTTTTTGTGCTATAACTTTTGAAGAATCATTTTCTTTCCTTATATTTGTGCCATAATTTTTGTTTTTGAAAATATGCTTGGTAACTTATACAAACACACTTCATTTGGAGAAGGGCAGGGTTGAGGTATCAAAAATAGCACTTTCGCAAGAAGTCTTTTGAAATTTGAGTTCGAGGCGACTAATTTCAGAAAACAGGTAAAAGAACATCTTTCAAATCTTAATAAAACACTTTTTGATATGAAACAACAAGAATTAGAGGCATTGTTGGCATACCTACTTGCTTTGCCAAAAGAAAATGAATATGTAGAATTCAAAGAAAATAATGCACAAAAAGAAAAAATAGGTGAATATTTATCTGCACTTTCCAATGGTGCTACACTGTACAAACAGAATTTTGGATATTTAGTTTTTGGCGTACATGATGAAGCACTTACGCCTGTAGGGACTACATTCAAACCTACACAGGAAAAAGTAGGCAATGAAGAACTTTATTTTTGGTTGGATAGAATGTTGAACCCAAGAATAGACTTTCGCATATACGAATTTCAATATCAACAAAAAAATATAGTGCTTTTTCAAATACCCGCCTCAAAATATCAACCCACACGTTTTCAAAATGAATCTTATGTTCGTATAGGCAGTTATACAAAGTATTTGCGTGAATTTCCAGACAAAGAACGTAAACTTTGGCAACCAATTTCGTCAGAATATGAATTGGAATATGCCAAAGAAGACGTAAATCCACAAGAAGTAGTTGCTTTATTGGATACACAAGCAGTTTTTGATTTGTTGCTAAGAACACCCTACCCTACTGAGCAACAGGGTGTTATTGAGAAAATGATAGATGAAAAACTGATTGTAAAAAGTAATGGACATTATCATATCACAAATTTGGGTGCATTACTTTTTGCTAAAAATCTCAAAGAATTTGACCTTGAACGAAAAGCACCTCGCGTTATCAAATACAAAGGAAAAGGCAAATTAGAAACAGAAAAAGACCAGATAGGTATATATGGTTATGCCATTAGCTTTAAAAGACTACTCGAATATATATCAGCTTTGCTTCCTTCTAATGAAATTATAGAGATGGCTACACGCAAAGAAATCCTTATGTATCCACCGTTAGCCATAAGGGAATTGGTAGCAAATGCTATTATACACCAAGATTTTAGAGAAAAAGGTACTTTCCTGACCATCGAGATATACGAAGACCGCATAGAAATTAGCAATGCAGGTATGCCTACTGTAGAAACGCAACGGTTTATAGACAAATACAACACACGCAATAACTTGTTGGCAAGTGCCATGAGGCGCATGGGGTTTTGTGAAGAAAAAGGAAGCGGCATTGATAAAGTTATTCAACTCTGTGAGTTTTTCCAATTGCCAGCTCCTGATTTTAGAACGAATGAAGCACAGACAATAGCTATATTATATGCACATCAAAATCTACAAGAGATGGACAAGA
Organism: Cytophagales bacterium; assembly: GCA_013298105.1. GTDB lineage: Bacteria > Bacteroidota > Bacteroidia > Cytophagales > Microscillaceae > RDXI01. The sequence continues at coordinate 4,966 of JAAFJK010000082.1, read as the reverse complement.
AAGATAAAATTCGTGCAACATACCAACATTGTTGTTTGATGTATGTTACCAACCAGAAAATGACCAACCAGACATTGAGAGAAAGGTTCAAGATAGATGAACAAAATTCAGCTACAGCCACTCGAATTATCAAAGATACTACGGAAGCAGGCTTAATCAAACAAGAAGACAGTGAAAATAAATCGAGGAAGTTTGTAAGTTATATACCTTATTGGTCATAGTACCTCGAAAGACTAAATGAAAATAATAAATCGTTCATCTCCCATGCGTTTTTACGTTTTTCTTTTTTTACTCCTATCGGGCAGGCAAGTAGCAGGGCAGGAAATCCCGCTTGGTACTTGGCGTACACACGCCAGCTATCAGCAGGGCAGGCAAGTAGTGGTAGGCAAGGAAGGCATCTATTGTGTTACTGCTAATGGGCTTTTCCTGTACCAAAATACTGAAAACGCCTTCCAAATCCTGACCAAACAACAAGCACTCACACGCGCCTTGCCTACCCAAATAGGCTACGACATGGCGCGAAGCACCCTTGTCATAGCCTATCCCGACCGCACCATAGATTTGCTCAAAAACCAAGAAGTAACAGAACTTAGCCTGCTCCGAAGGTCGCCCTTGCCCAATAGTCCACAAATCAACCAAATATTTCCTACACCTGCCCTTGCCTACCTCGCCACAGATTTTGGATTGGTGTTGCTTGATGTGGGCAGGCAAGAAATACGCGACACTTACCGCAATCTGGGCGCAAATGGCGCAGAATTAGCCATTTTTGGCTTGACTTTTTCGCAAGATAGCCTCCTGCTCGCTACAGCGCAAGGTGTGATGATAGGCAAAACAAACAGCAATCTGGCAGATTATCAACAATGGAAACGCTTTGGTACGCCCAACAACTTGCCTGCCCAAAAAATCAAGAAAATCATTACCCGAAATACTCAAGTCTATGCCCTCACAGAAGGCAATAAATTGCTGAGATACAACCACCAAAATACGTGGACAAATATCCCCTTGCCTACCGAAAACTATACCGATATGGCTTTGGCGGGGGCAGATATTTTGCTTACAGCAGAGGCAGGCAAGTTGTATAGCTTGAATAATGCCGAAATCGTAACGCCACAAACCAACGAACTCCTCCAAAACCCGCGCTCAGTCGCACAAGATACACAAGGAACTATTTGGATAGCCGATGCGCAAAAGGGGCTTTTGCAACGTACAAACAATGTATGGAGAGCTTACGCACCGAATAGTCCCGCCTCTGCGGACGCTTGGCAGGCAAGGTTTGCCAATAACCGCATCATCATCACTACAGGCGGCTACAACCAAAGCCTCCAGCCACTACAGCGTACAAGTGGCTACCATATTTTTGAGAACGGGACTTGGGCTACCCGCATCTTGCCTGCCCTCACAGACCTCACAAGCTATGCTTACGTACCCGCCCAACAGTCCCAATATTTTGGAAGCTATGGCAAAGGACTTTGGTATCAAAGACAAGAGGGCACTGTAGAGCAATTTACCCAAACCAATTCGCCCCTACAGGCAAGCGTTTTTGGAGATGTACGCATCACAGACCTTGCCACAGACGCTTCAGGAACACTTTGGGTGGCAAACTATGCCCTCAGTGCGGGGCAATCTTCGATACACGCCCGCAATCTGAATGGCATTTGGCAATCTTTCCTACCCCCCACGCCCGAAGGACAAAATCCGATAGCTATCACTATAGCCGAAAACGGCTGGAAATGGATTCGACTCAATGCAGGGATATGGGTGTTGGACGAAAAAAACAACAGAAGCCGTTGGCTCAGTACCGCGCCCAATCAAGGCAATCTGCCCTCAAACCAAGTAAATGCCATCATAGAAGACAAAGAAGGGCTTATTTGGGTGGGTACAGACAAAGGCATTGCCGTTTTTTATACACCTCAAGATGCTTTTGGAACTATCAACGCGCTACTGCCTGTCTATGGAGGAAGACCACTTTTGAGAGATGAAGTCGTACAATGTATGGCAGTCGATGGGGGCAATCGAAAATGGGTAGGTACTACTACAGGACTTTGGCTTTTTGATGCTGAAGGCACCAAACTTTTGCAGTATTTTCAAGAGCAAAACAGTCCACTTCCCAGCGAGAGTATAAAAGCAATGGCTATGCACCCTGCTACAGGCGAGCTGTTTTTGGTTACGGCAGGAGGTATTATTTCTTACAGAGGTACAGCCACCGAAGCCAAAGACGAATACGCTACTGTAAATGTATTTCCAAATCCTGTTTTGCCCAATTTTGATGGCTTGGTAGGCATTTCGGGCTTGCCTGCGGGTGCGAAAGTAAAGATAACGGACGTTTCAGGTCGGCTTTTTTATCAAACTACAGCCGAAGGTGGGACAGCGAGTTGGAATTTGCAAGATTATCAAGGCACACGCGCCCGCGCAGGTTTTTATTTGGTTTATACTCTAAAGCCTGATGGTTCGGCAGGCAAGGTCTTGAAAATAGCGGTACTTGAATAGAAAAAACATTTTTGGATTTATTTTTGTAAAATAGGGAAGAATAGAACTTAAATAAAGTCTAAAAAATAAACGGAAAGGTTATAGAATATATTTTTGGTGTAGGGGTGGGGTTCACCCCCACCCAAACCGCGCAAAGAACTTTTTGATTGAAACACCCTATTTTTGGCTTGGGTGAGGGTAAACCCCACTCCCTACAATAAAATTATTCCGTTTATTTTTTACGTCTTAACTAACTTATTTCTTTATACTTGCAAACATAAATCACACATCTTAAATCGTCAATATGAGCAAACGCAGTGTATTTGGTTTTTATTTTCGCTTGAATTTGCGCACCTTTCAAGGGCGTGTTACGTTCCCTTTTATGGTAGCTACCGTCTTGGCGATACTCATGCTATACATTTCAAATTATTATTATTTGCAAATATCTGCCCAAAAAGACCATATCCACAACAATATCGTCCCCGTACAAGCCGAATGTGAAAAGCTACTTGCACTCGTTCGAAAAAGCCAGTACAGCTTCACATACTATTTATACGCTACTAAAGATTCTACTTCAGAGGCAAACCGATTTATTTGGCGCGATGAGATAAATCCCCAACGCGATAAGCTCCGCAACCTACTGAATACCGCCAACAATGAAGAAGCTAAAGAGCGGTTCAGTACCCAGCTCAATAAGCAAATCAGTGAAATTAACCAAATCCAAGAAAGCATCGAGCGCGAACGCAAAACCCGCCAAAGCCTACGATATGTGCATTATAGAGTAATAGCCGAGCTGAATCTGGCTATGGGCGAATTTGAACGCACCCTTGCCTACATTACTTCCCTCTCTGTAAAGCAGGCAAAAGACCAGCAAAGAATCGTAGAAAATCAACAGGGGTGGTTTTATATGGGGCTTTTTAGTCTTTTGATATTGGGGTTGATAGGTACATATTTATTGGGTTTGCAGATGTTTTCGGCTATATTCAGATGGGTGCGCGAACTCAAAGACAAGACTGAACAGATAAGCAAAGGCAACTTGCCTGAACCTTTCATAGTCCGCGACAATGAGTTCAAAAGACTTTCTACCCATAGCAACACACTTTTGCAAAACCTCAAGGCTTTGCGTGAGTACGCCATCGAGATAGGCAAGGGAAATTTTAGCCTCCAAAGCAACCTATTTGAACCCAATAGCCCGCTTGGTTTGGCTCTAAACGATATGGGGCAAAGTCTTCAAAATGTGTACGCAGAGGAGCGCAGAAGGAACTGGATTACGGAAGGATTGACAGAGTTTGCCGAAATATTCCGTACCAATAGCCAAGACCTGAATGTGCTTTGTAAAGAAACCCTGAAAGAATTGGTGCGCTACCTCGAAATCGTGCAAGGTGCCATTTTTCTTATCAACAGAGAAGAGGAGGAACCTGTATTTGAGCTAAAAGCCACGTATGCAAATAGCAGAGAAAAATATTTGCACAAAAAAATCCCTGTTTATGACGGATTGCTGGGGCGCGTCTATCAAGAACGCGAAACAGTTTTGCTCAGGGAAGTTCCTGAAGGCTATGCCGAAATCATATCAGGCATAGGCAGTGCAAAGCCTAAAAATCTGATAGTCATTCCGTTACTTGATGATGAAAGACAGATTCAAGGCACGATTGAAATAGCCACCCTTGTAGAGCTGGAAACGTATAAGATAGACTTTTTAGAAAAACTTGCCAATAGCCTTGCATCTACTATAGCTATAGCTTCTATCGGTTTGCAAAATCAAAAAACCCTCCTTGAACTTCAAGCCAATAGCTCTATTTTGAAGCAAAAAGAATATGAAGCGCAAGCCATGATGGTAGAAATGAACGAGGAGTACCAACGCCTTGAGATTAAAGCTACTGAAAATCAACGCTATGCAGAACGCCTCCAAGCCATATTCAAATATCTGCCCGAACCGCTTATCTTGACTGATGCCAAAGGCAGCATACAGCTCTTTAATCCTGCCGCAGAGAAAGCATGGAATTACAAATCTAAAGACATCGCAGGCAAGGACTATCGTATGCTGCTCGCACCTGATGCGCATTTGGAATTTTTGAAAAATACGGACATCATAGAAAGCGATACTGAAGTAGCTGTCCAGCCTGAAACCAAAGTCCAAATCGTCAAAAAAGATGGTACAAAACAAATCTTAGGCTTGCAACACCAAGAAGTTACGATTGAAGGGGTGCTTTTTCATATTTGGCTTTTTGGTAGCTTGGTGGAGTAGAGTGTAGCCCCCTACCCCAAGGGGTTTTAAACAGTTGAAAAATATTTACACATTTTTATAAAAAATTATACAATTCATTTGTTTTTATGGATGTAATGTGTAATTTTGCACTGTGATAAGTATTCAAGAAGCCCAAAGTTTGAAATAGTCATTTTTTTGTATGAGAAGCCACAAAATACGCTTAGAATTGAATAATTTACAGGTTACACTTGCGAAAAAACACGCAGGGGTGGCACGTCATGCGTATAATTGGGG
>JAAFJK010000616.1 GCA_013298105.1 Cytophagales bacterium | reverse complement strand
CCACAAACGAAGTGTTTTGGTCGTAACACCGAGTAATTCTGAGGCTTCTTGAATACTTATCACAGCGCAAAGTTACACATTATATAGATAAAAACAAATAAATTGTATAATTTTTTATAAAAATGTGCAAATATTTTTTACCTGTTTAAAGCCCTTGCCTGCCATTCGCAGGTAAGAAAATAACAACTATATTTGCGTATGGAAAAAACAGATTGGGAAAAATTCTTTATGGAGATTTTTAATCTCTTGTTTGAGAAAGAAATTCAAAAAGCAAAGGAAGTCATTGAAAAACAACGGCTTAGGAACGAGTAAAAAATAACTTGCTAATTTTGTTAATCTTTTGCGTTTATGTTTCGTTGCAATAATCATTACAAAACAACGCTTTGCGCCTCTATTGCGCCTCGTCTAAGCCAAAACATCTTACAAAATTAGGGACACCTTGTTTTTTACCCGTTCCTTACTATAAGAACAGTACAGCGTATTTTATGAAAAGAAGCCTAAACTTTTTAGATTGAATAAACGCAATAAAAAATTATGAAAACATATCAAATACAACTGCTTGAACCCAATGCCGAAAGGCTTTTAGAGGAATTGGTAAATTTGAAACTTATTAGTTTTCAAGAATTACCTAATTCTAAACAACTTTTTTCACAACTTTTAACAAAGTTTCGAGAGAATGAAAATGATTTGCTTGACTTAGAGGAAATTACAAAAGAAGTTGAAATAATTAGATCAAAAAGATACAAAAAATGAAAATTAGCGTAATTCTTGATACTAATCTATGAATTAGTTACTTGATTTCTAAAAAATTAAGCAAAATTGATGCACTTTTTGAAAAAGATGCAATTACGCTCATTTTTAGTGAAGAATTGCTTGCTGAATTTATCGAGGTAGCTAAACGACCTAAATTTAGAAGGTATTTTTCAGAAGATAGTTTAGATAAATTGCTGCAAGCATTTGACTTTTATGGTAAGGTAGCAAAGGGCTTCATCTGCTGTAGCACTTTGTAGAGATGCACAGGATAGCCAAGCAGATTATCTGATAACAAGCGACGCAGACTTGCTGATTATCAAGAAGTTTGAGCATACTGAAATTGTAACTTACACAGAGTTTGAAATTCGTTTAGATATATTGGATTAAAAATCAACATTTTTGCCTGCTATAAAAACAGGCAAGACTTGCGTCTTGCTTGCCTGTTTATTCCTAACTACTTACCCATTATGATAAAGATTATCTCCATTCGTTTCATTCTTTGTTACATCTGTTTTTTCGTTTTAGCTTGTCAAGAGCAATCCAAACCCAATAAAACAGTAAAAACAGAGAGCAAGGCTGATAAAAAAGTGCTTAAAAAACAAGATTGTAGCAAAACGCTTCTGTGGATTGAGCGGAATGCGCCTCATGTGAATGCAAGTGTTTTTTCTACTGATTCCTGCTATAGGGTCGATATCAGTAAAAAAGGCATCTTGCCTGATACTATTTTTTCTTGCCTACGCCTGAAAGAACAAAAATATGTTTATGTTTATTTCAATACAGGAAGTAAAAAAATTATGGAAAGTGTGATGCCATATTGCATTGATTTCATAAATATATCGCCAGCAAGGATATATTCCATTCAAAAAAATCAGAAACAAGAATTGGCAGGTATTTTTTTATATGCGTACATTTGTGAAAATCAAGGAGCAATTTTTTATCTAAAATTAGAGCCAAACACCCTCAATATTCAAAAAATATTGAAAGTAGAACATAGCGACTTTTATTATACTTCCTACAGTAAAATGTTGAATGACAGTACCTTTTTATACGAAAGAATTGATTTTGACCACCAAAATAAACCACAAGGTCAGCTACGTAGCAAACCTACAGCCAAATATGCTGTGTCGGTACAAATCAAAGAAAACAATGAAGTGAGCCTTTCAAACTATACTGAAACAATTTTAAAGTGAAAACAGGCAAGACTCACGCCTTGCTTGCCTTTTTTATTCCGTGATTCTCGGTTCTGTTTTCTTTGATTTGACCTCTGGTAATTGCTCTGCCAAACTATTCAATTTTTCGAGGCATTTTATTTCATACTTTATCACTTCTATCTGCTTGCTTGTAAGTGTCATGAGGACGGTTATAACAGGTTGATTTCCAAAGTGATAAAGTGCAAAATCTGTTTTGGGGTTTGTGTCTTTCTTTTGTGCGACATAATCATTTCTATAGTCTTCTGTAAGGGATTCAAAATCTTTAAGCATTACAACATTATAGCTTTCTTCCTCAGCCCCTCCAAAGTTTCTATTTAGATAAGCCACATATTCGTCTAATTCCTTGCGTATGATGTAGCCCTTGCCTTCTTTTTTGTTGCCTATCATCATTTCATAGATGCCTTTTGTTTGGGCTGGTCTGCTGATAATATGTCTATTCTCAAATTTATCAACTCCAAAAGCTATGCTATTTGTAAGTTCGGCTTGGATTTTTATAATCATTCCCAACACATTCGCAGAAGTACGTTTTAGATTTTCTGCTTTTTTGATAATTGCAAAACCTTCAGGCGGATTTCCTTTGCGTTCAACCGTTTTTTTGATAGCTATAAGCCATTCATCAGAACTTTCGCGCATTATACCCAATGCCTGTTCTAAATTCCCATTCAGGCAAACCATTTTATTTATCATGTCAGTATCTGTGGCTTCATTTTTTTGAAGTTTCATATCGCAAGACATAATGCACCCAAAAGAGAGGGATAAAAGTAGCAAAAATTGTTTTTTGTTCATGCAGTTGGTTTACGTTGAGAATTGCTTTTTTGTTTCTTGCCTGCAACAAAAACAGGCAAGACTCGCGCCTTGCTTGCTTATTAGCAGTGTATTTTCATTTGCAAATTTTTTCATTGCTTTCGAAAAGTTCT
>JAAFJK010000170.1 GCA_013298105.1 Cytophagales bacterium | reverse complement strand
AGATACACAAAATGGCGCAAGTCTTCTGCCCTATACAGCTACTATAAATGTAACATCTGCAAATGACTTGCCTACCAGCGCAGACATTGCTATAGGTATCAACGCACCTTTAGTATTCGAAGATACAGATTTTGCCTTGAGCAATGTGTCCTTTCCTTTTACAGATGTTGATGCAGGCGATGCACTCACAAGCATACAGATAGTAACCTTGCCTACGGTGGGTACGCTTTTGTATGATGGCAGTGCTGTAATAGCCAATCAAACATTTGCTGTTGCAAGTTTATCTTTGTTAAAATATAAATCCGCCCTAAATGAAAGTGGTGCAGATTACAGCACTTTTACTTTCAAAGTCATAGATACACAAAATGGTGCGAGTCTTTTTTCTTATACAGCTACCATCACTGTAACGGCTCTCAATGACACCCCTACCCTTGCAGACTTGCCTGCCCAACTCTCCATAAGCAAAAACAGTCCTGCCGTAATTGTAAACCTTACAGGCATAAGCACAGGCGCACCCAACGAGGAGGTAAATCAAACGCTCACTGTAACTGTAAATGCTGTACCAAATAATATATTATCGTTTACAAATATCACTCAATCAGGAAGTACAGGTTCATTCAGCTATAGTGTTTCGGGGACTGTTACAGCCCCTACGCCTGTTACTATCACAGTAAAGGTGCAAGACAGTGGCGGAACAGACAATGATGCCATAGACTTCATAGAAAAAACTGTAACAGTGCAGGTTATACCAAATTTAGACGACCCTTACGACCTTTTGGCTACCCTCGAAAGTACCTCAAGTGTGAGGCTTACTTGGAGAAATGATGCCCAAAATGTAGCAGGGTTTCAGGTATATAGGGCTGTCGGAAGCCCCACTGCCAACTATGCACTCCTTGCTACCTTGAATAGCACAGTGAATCTTACTTACCTTGATGCAACTGTTGCGTTAGGAGAGTTTTATTTTTACAAAGTACGCAGTATTTTGGGCAATAACTTCTCAGAGTACAGCAACACAAGCGGCGTAAGAGTAGTCAATGTGTCTGCCACTCCTACAGGTTTGCAGGCAAGTTTAGTGGCAGGCAAGTTTGACCAAGTAGCCCTCACATGGACAGACACCAGCCAAGATGAAGCAGGATTTAAGCTCGAACATTACAGCGTATTCAGTCAGCGATTTGTACAGATTGCAGACTTGCCTGCCAACACGACCAGCTATACCAATGTAGCACTTTTAGCCAATGTTACATATCAATACCGCATCAGAAGCTATACCGCAGACAGACAAAACTCGCCTTACAGCAATGTAGCCACCATCAGAACGCCCAAAGATGTCAGCGTAGCTCCACCAAATGCTCCCTTTAATCTTGAAGCAACTGCAGTTTCTGAAAAACAAAATAACCTCCGTTGGGAATACAACACCAACCCACAAGTAGTCTATACTGTAGAGCGTTCTATCACAAGCTCTACTAATTTTCAAGAGATAGGCGAATACATCAGTCCTGAACTTGTACCAGTGAAAAATTATATAGACAGCACAGGCATACAGGCAGGCGCGATACATTATTACCGCATAAAAGCAAGCACCGCAGGCGGAACATCTGCTTATAGTAACATAGATACCGTCCGCGCACGTTGCAATCTCCGCGACCTTGCTATAGTCCGCAATGACAATGGCAAAGAAGTGATATGTGCGAACAAAAGTGCCGCTATGGGTGTAGTAAGCAAGGTTTTTGGAGCTACTTATCAATGGAAACGCAATGGCGTGAATGTAGAAGGCGCGAAATTTGAAACCTTTTATGCCTCACAGACAGGCGTTTATACGTGCGTGATTACGGCAGGCAGTTGTGTTTCGCCTTCTGTCAATTCGCTTTTTGTGGCTATCCTGAATGCTCCAGATGTGCTACAAGTACAACAGCAAAATAACGAGTTGATAGCTTCTATCAACAATGCAGATGCTTATCAATGGTTTTATGATTATCAGCCTATCAATGGCGCAACAGAGCGCACCCACAAACCTACCAAAGCGGGCGCGTATTATGTGGTAGCGACTGTAGAAAGTTGTACTTCTACTTCTCCTAATTACTTGTATGGTACACTTTCGGCAGAAAGTACAGACATTAGCCAATACATACAGCTTGCACCCAATCCTACCGAATTGCATACTTCGCTCAGCCTTGACTTGCCTGCGGTAGGCAAGTATGAGGTCGTACTTAGGGATAGCAAAGGCAAAACAATCACTACTTATGCAGGTAAAAAAACGGACTACAGTTTTTCTCTGCCTTTAGATTTGAAAGGGCTTTCGGCTGGCTTGTATATGGTCGAAGTGCGGATAGCGGGCAGGCAAGGTTACAAGAAGTTAATCATCAGATGATAGCCGATACACAAACGTATTTACAAGCCCTTGCCTACCGCGAGGCAGTAAGCGTGGACTATATGCTCAAGCTCTATGGGCTTGAGAGTATAGTCCGTAGGCTGGCATTGCACCCTGCGAAGCATGAGATTGTTGTTCGGGGCAGTTTTATCACGCGCGTCTGGGCAATGCGTGATTATAGACCTGTAGATGACCTTGATTTTTTGTTTGATTTCGCGCCCGACAGTGCGCGAGGTATGACATTGTTGCGCGAAATACTTGCCTATCCGCTTGATGACTCCGTTACATATCTGCCCGAACAGATGCACATAACACCTACTTGGGTAGAAACGCCCTTGCCTGGAGAGCGTGTCGTGATACCTACGCGCATCTTTGGGCGGGATTTTGAGCTACAAATTGACCTTGCCTACCACGACCCGCTTGTACCTCCTGCGATGCTTTGGGCATATCCTACGCTTTTGCCTGCGCAAGAGGCAGAAATTTATACGATTCGTCCTGAACTTGCCTGCGCGTGGAAAGTACATGGACTTTTTGAGTTTTGGAATAGGCGAAGTACGGCTTGGGAACTCAAAGACCTCTATGACATTTATCTTATCCACAAACACAAACCTATAGACGAATTTGTTTTTGCGGAGGCTTTGGAAGTAGCTTTTGAAAATCGTGGAACGCCTATGTATGTCTATAAGCGTGTGCTTGAGGGCGTTTTTGGGCAAAGCAAAGGCACACAAAAACGTTGGGAAAAGTTTTTGCTAAAGCGCAATGGGCGCGTGCTTTTCGACAGTCCGCAAGATTTACTTTTAGTGGTCAGGGCGTTTTTGGATAAGTTTTTTGTAAAATACTGTTAAGGAATGAGTAAAAAATAACTGCGCTTCTATTGCGCCTTGTCTAAGCACAAAATATCGCGCAAAATCCTGACCATCTTATTTTTTACTCGTTCCTAAAGAAATACCTAATTCACACGCTCCCAATGCAGTGTATCATTCATAAAAATCACTACGTAGG
>JAAFJK010000790.1 GCA_013298105.1 Cytophagales bacterium | reverse complement strand
AAAAAAGGCGTTTCTTAAATCTGAATTTGCTCAAAAAATGCTTCTCCACAAAAATTGTCAGACAACCTAAAAAATATACAGATAATACAACAATCGTGCATCTAAAATCGTAAATATCTTTTATGCCACGCACTAAAGAATTTAATGAACAAGAGGCTTTGCAAAAAGCGGTTCAGTTGTTTTGGGAAAAGGGCTATCAAGGAACTTCTATGGAAGACTTGACTGTTGGGTTGGGGCTTAGTCGCTCCAGCCTTTATGATACGTTTGGTAGCAAAAAAGAACTTTTGATGGCTTGCCTGCATCAATATACCACGCAGGCAAGGCAGGGAATTTTGGCAGTCATAGGGTTGCCCCTCGCAGGCAAGGAAAAAGTAGCTCTTTTAGTAAAAAATGCAATAGAAGCATTTGCGACAGATGCCCAACAAAAAGGGTGTTTTGTGGTCAATGTAGCTACAGAATTAGCCAATCAAGATATTGAAGTACACGCATTTACCCAAAATAACATAGAAGTTGTCAAAAATATTTTCCTGCAAATCATTTTGCAAGGGCAGGAAGATGGCTCTATCACTTGCCTACACAACGCGGAAGATTTAGCTTATCATTTGTTCAACATCTACAATGGTCTGCAAGTATCAGGCAAGATGGGCGCGAGTCAAGCAATACTTGGGCGTATGTGGGCAATCAATCGCGTAATATTTGAGAATGAGTATTCAGTTTGTCATGCTGATGGCAAATGAAAATTCGCAACATCAGCGAAGCTGAAACTTTCATTTTAATTTCGTAATTTTGTAAAAAAATAATGATGTCATTGTTTTTACGAATACAAACGCACCAAAAAAGCTGAATTGCGTAAATTTAGAGTGATTTTAGAAACGACTTTGATACAGCTATGAACTTCAAACTTACCTCCGAATTCCAACCAATGGGCGACCAGCCTGAAGCTATCAAAAAATTGGTAGCAGGCATACAAGCAAATGAAAAGAATCAAGTCCTTTTGGGGGTTACAGGCTCAGGAAAGACATTTACTATAGCCAATGTAGTAGCCCAACTGAACCGCCCTACGCTTGTGTTTTCACACAATAAAACCCTTGCGGCACAGCTTTACAGCGAATTTAAGCAGTTTTTTCCTGAAAATGCAGTCGAATATTTCATTTCCTATTATGACTACTATCAGCCTGAAGCGTTTTTGCCCGTAACAGGTACGTACATAGAGAAAGAACTCATGGTCAATGCCGAAATTGAAAAATTGCGCTTGAGTACAACCTCCGCGCTCATGTCGGGTAGGAGAGATGTATTGGTGGTATGCTCTGTTTCGTGTATTTATGGTATGGGCAATCCAGACGAATATGCCAATAATGTCATACGCATCAGTGTAGGGCAGAAAGTTTCGCGCCAAAGTTTTCTTTTTTCGCTGGTAGATATTCTGTATAGCAGGACAGAGGCGGAGTTTACGCGCGGGACTTTTCGTGTAAAAGGCGATACAGTAGATATTTTCCTTGCCTACAGCGACTTCGCGTATCGGATTTATTTTTTTGATGACGAGATAGAAGCTATCCACGTCATCAATCCTGAAACGAATAAAAAAATAGGGGACGAAAAAATAGTAGCTATCTTTCCTGCCAACCTATTCGTTACGAGTCCTGATGCACTACAGGTAGCCATTCAAGAAATTCAAGATGATTTGGTAAAGCAAATTGCTTATTTTCAGGCAGAAGGAAGGCTGGAGGAAGCAAACAGAATCAAAGAACGGACAGAGTTTGACTTAGAAATGATGCGTGAGTTGGGTTATTGTTCGGGTATTGAAAACTATTCGCGCTATTTTGATAGGCGCGAATCAGGACAACGCCCTTTCTGCCTGTTGGATTATTTTCCTGATGATTTTTTGCTTGTCATAGATGAGAGCCACGTTACGATGCCCCAAATCAGGGGAATGTACGGAGGCGACAGGGCGCGTAAAACAAACTTGGTAGAGTATGGCTTTAGACTGCCCTCTGCCCTCGATAACCGCCCCTTAAATTTTGCAGAATTTGAATCTTTGGGCAATCAAATCATCTATGTAAGTGCTACGCCTGCTGATTATGAACTTCAGCTTTCTGAAGGTGTATTGGTAGAGCAACTGATAAGACCTACAGGCATTTTAGACCCTATTATCGAGGTAAGACCTACACTGAACCAAATAGATGACCTTTTGGAAGAAATTGAAAATACCATCAAAAATGCAGGGCGTGTCCTCATCACTACGCTTACAAAGCGTATGGCAGAAGAACTCACCAAATATTTAGAAAAAATCGGCATCAAATGCCAATACATTCACTCGGACGTGAAAACCATGGACAGAGTCGAAATTTTGCGCGAATTGCGGTTGGGCATCATTGATGTACTCGTGGGGGTAAATCTTTTGCGCGAAGGTTTGGATTTGCCTGAAGTTTCGTTGGTAGCTATTATGGACGCAGACAAGGAAGGTTTTTTGCGCAATGAACGCTCGCTTATCCAAACCATCGGCAGAGCCGCAAGAAATGACCAAGGACGGGTACTGCTGTATGCAGACAAAGTAACGGATTCTATGAAACGCGCCATATCCGAAACTGCCCGCAGGCGTGAAACTCAACACAAATACAACCAAGAAAATGGCATTACCCCCAAAACAGTTCACAAATCAAAAGAAGCCATCAAACAACAAGGCATCAAACCTTATTATGTAGAGCCTGATAACTTCTCGCTTGCGGCAGACCCTGTGATAGCTTATATGAAGTCTGAGGAGTTGGAAAAACAAATTGCCCAAACACAAAAAGCGATGGAAGTAGCCGCCAAAGAATTAAATTTTATAGAAGCGGCGCGTTTGCGTGACGAACTAAAGGTCTTAAAAGAGCTGTTTAACTCAAAAAACAGTAACAATTAGCGATTTTTTCCAAATAAAATTCTATTAACAGGGAATTAACGAAATATTTTTTTGATTTTTTTGGTGTTCTCAAAATATTTTTCTACTTTTGTATAGTGTTAAACAACACATTCACTTTTTCAAAAAACACTTTATGAAAACTAAGTTTTTCGCATGGGCGACAGCCCTATTGCTCACACTCACTATCAATACTGCACAGGCTCAGTATTTCTGCTTTTTTGTGGATAATCAAAGCCAAGTAACGTTCACTGAATTGAAAATACGCCCTTCCAACTCTGGACAGGCATTCAGCAGGGACTTGCTACCTGAAGACCTCATTGATCCAGGTAGGCACTTCTATGTAAAAACAGGTGATGACTCAAGCGAACTATATGATGTGCAAATCATCAAAGATGATGGTACACCACTCACTTTCACTTGGAAAGGAACAAATGGTGTAACTTACACCAACAAACCTTATCTTACTTTGAATGTAAGGGATTTGCATACCGTTGTGTTGTATTCTTCTGGCAGTGGCTTGACATTTGGCGTTTACAATAACGACAAATACGGCTACGGAGATCCTTGCGAATAATTTGATAGCTTAAAAACATAAATGAAAACGCGCAAAAGTTTAGGCTTTTGCGTGTTTTTTTTATGCCTTAGTCATTACGGAATATTTGGTAGAACAGGCTTCCATCGCAATAACTTTCGAAGAACCTGTTTTATCTCAACTTTCAACTTTCAACTTTCAACTTTCACAAAACTTGCCTACCTTTGCATCTATGAAATCTGACATTGAAATATCTCGCAGTACGCCCCTCAAGCCTATACAAGTTATAGCTGAAGGATTGCAAATCCCACAAGAGGAGCTAATTCCTTACGGAAAATACATTGCCAAAGTGCCTTACACGCTCATAGACGAGGCGAAAGTGCAGGCAAGTAACTTAATCCTTGTAACAGCTATCACGCCCACGAAAGCGGGGGTAGGCAAGACTACTACTTCTGTAGGTTTGTCTTTAGGTTTGCAAAAAATAGGCAAGAACGCTGTCGTTGCCCTTCGAGAGCCTTCTCTCGGACCTTGTTTTGGTATGAAAGGAGGCGCGGCAGGCGGCGGTTATGCTCAAGTCTTGCCTATGGAGTCGATAAACCTACACTTTACAGGCGATTTTCACGCCATTACCTGCTCGCACAATATGATTTCCGCGCTTTTGGACAATTACCAATTCCAAAATCGCCAAACGGATAAACAACTTTCGCAAATCGTGTGGAAGCGCGTGCTTGATGTGAACGACAGGTCTTTGCGTCAAATTACGACAGGTTTGGGAGGCAATCTGAATGGCTTGCCTGCCGAGTCGGGCTTTGATATTACGCCTGCTTCAGAACTCATGGCGATTGTCTGCCTTGCCTCCAGCCTCGAAGACTTGCGAGCAAGAATAGAAAGCATTTTATTGGGCTATACCACTAAAAATGAACCCTTTACAGTCAAAGATTTAGGCATTGCAGGAAGCATAACCGTACTTTTGAAAGATGCGATAAACCCTAATTTGGTGCAAACTACCGAAAATACGCCTGCTTTTATTCATGGCGGACCTTTTGCGAATATTGCGCATGGGTGCAATTCGGTTTTGGCTACCAAAATGGCAATGACTTTTGGCGATTATGTAGTAACGGAAGCGGGTTTTGGCGCGGACTTAGGGGCAGAAAAATTCTTCAATATCAAATGCCGTAAGTCGGGACTTGCGCCCAAAGCTACGGTTATTGTCGTTACATCACAGGCTTTGAAAATGCATGGCGGTGTGGCAGAAGACGGCATCAAACTACCCAACTTAGAAGGACTGAAATCGGGCTTGAAAAACCTCGAAAAACACATCGACAATATGAAAGGTTTTGGGCAATCTGTCGTGGTAGCTTTCAATCAATACGGCTTCGATACGCAAGAAGAAATGGACTTTTTGCGCACATGGAGCGCGGAACGTAGCGTAAAATTTGCGGTAAACAATGCTTTCACGCAGGGAGGCGAGGGCGCAGTAGAGTTGGCAAAAGCGGTAGTGGAAACGGTAGAAAATAATCCTTCGAAGCCTGTAGCCTTTACCTACCAAGACGCACACTCGCC
>JAAFJK010000657.1 GCA_013298105.1 Cytophagales bacterium | reverse complement strand
TTGTCATAACCACGTCAGGCATTACCACCAATTTTGATAAGCTCACACCACCAAAAATCATCTTCACAGGTACAGCAGAACTGCAAGTCGCGAATTTGGGAAGTGCAATTACTTATGCGGTAGGCAAGGGCTTTACTTTGGTTTCTAATAACACAGAAGTCATATCAATTCTCAATGGAGCAGGTGCAGAGATAGCAAGGTTAGAACCTTACAATACTATAGAGTTCACGCTTTTGGATAATACCACAGTGGCAGGTACTTGGTTACAGACTGTTACAAGACCTACTTTGGATAGAATGACCCGAACTTGTGAAGATTGGGCTTCTTCTGCCAATACAGGGCAAGAAGGCTGGACAACCTCCTTGTCAGGGACAGGCTCTACAGCAACTACCTCTTTGTCTTTGAATGGAAGGCGAGGCGTTATTTTCTTGCACGCAGGCACTACCGCCACAGGAATTGCCACACTTTGGAAAGCTGGTACAAATGGCGGTGGCGGATTGATATTTGGAGGAGGCGCGTTGGTGGTCATGGAAACAAGTGTTTTCATTCAAAACTTCTCGACCGCCATAGACGAATACAGATTGCAATTTGGGTACATAGACCAAGGCACAAATGCAACCCAACAAGATGGTACATTTTTTGAATACGACAGGGCTTTGAGTGGCGACTTTTGGAGATTGGCAACAGTCAGCAATACGCTACGCACTACTGTAGTAACCACTGTGCCTGTACTTCAAAGCGGCTGGAACAAATTTAAAATAGAGAGCAACAGGGCTGGCACACGCATCAACTTCTTTATCAACAACGTTTTGGCAGGTACTATCACTACCAATATACCCAACGTAAGCGGTAGGAATACGGACATAGGCTACAGATTAGCCAAAATAACAGGCACAAACATAAGACCTGTATTTATAGACTACAACGAAGAACGTTATTACATCAATCGATAACCATGACAAAATACATCATAGCTTACGAAAATATACGCATCGAATTTACTTCTTTGGAGTCGGCTAATAGTTACAAAATACTTCACAACTTAGATGTCGAAGTAGATGTAGTGATAGAAAAATCTGTAACTTACCAAAAATACACGCACACCGACATAGCAAACCTTGCCCTTGCCTACCAAGAGCAAGAATATGACAATATGGGCATCACGTACCTACAGGAAGTAAAACTAAATTTGGAGTTTTATTTTTTGGCAAAAAGTACGCCACAAGCCGAAAAAATGAATGTCCTGCCCTACTGTATGATTTTGGCAGTCCGCAAATGGATAGAACGTATTTGGGCAAAATATGATGTCTATAAAATACAAATCCTTGACAATGTATTGATTGAAAACGTAAGTTTTGAAGAAGTAGGCAACCCTCCCTGTAGCATGAAAGACGTACAATGGGTAGTAGATGCCAACTACCAAGCCAAACAACCCAACAGGCAAGTCAATACAAATATCACGTTTTATCAAGACTACCTGAACCAAAAATAAAATGAAAAAAAAGAGCAAACAATTATGTTTTACTATCCCTATCACAAACTCGACAGCCCTGCCTGTAGAGTACGTTTTGTTTGCTGATAATAAGCAAGTGGCTCAAGTGCCTCTCCCTAACTGGAGTACGCTACAGACTGAAATGCTGGCACTCCGCGACAAGCATACAGACATGGAAGGCTACTTCAGGCGTTTGCAGACCGAGAATGATGCGGCAGTGGCGGGACTAAGGCAGGCGGACTTTCGAGAGTTCCAAGATGTGCAGGCTTCTATGAATCTTTCTGCGACTGCCTTCGATAACCTTGCGACTGCGCTCTCCGTACAGGCGCAATCCACACAGGCAGGCGAGCTACAACAGTTTGGGCGCGAGGTCGCACTGATGCCTATTCTGGTAACGGAGGTTACGCTTACGACTACCAACTTAGACCAAATATCTCAACTTTATACTTACGAGAAAAGCCTTGTTTTGAGGGCAGGCAAGTCGCAAAACCTTGACTTTTATAGCCAGTACAGCAATTATTTTACTATCCCCAAGGTAACGCTAAAGCGCGAACATTTGGAGGGTGGACTAAAGTTTGATGGCATTACAGGGCTTCGCTTTACAGTCTTACCAAATACAAGCCTTTCGCTCAAGTTTTGCTACGAATACGCCCCGCCTGTGGTGTGTTGTACGCCTAAGCCTGAAAAGCCCTTGCCTGCGCGGGTAGGCAAGGACAATACACGCCCCTTGCCTGCCCCACAACCTACAAAAGAACTGCCCAAACCGCAATCAGCACCCGAAAAACCAAAACCTAAAACCCCAAAAGCTATGTATTGGCTTGTGCCTTTGTTGCTATTGCTTTTGGTGGTCTTTGTGGTGTGGTTTGTACTTGCCCAAAAAGAAAAATAGGAAAGTTCAAATTGAACTTTCCATAAAGCTATGAAATAATATTTAGACCTTGCGCAATGTAGTACGGAAATTTGCCGTCTTGTGTGATGACAGCCATATTTTCGCTGATTGCTTGGCTAATAATCAAATGGTCGAAAGGGTCTTGATGTTTGCTGGGCGCATCTAAGGTAGAAATAAGCTGATATTGCGCCAAAGAGATGGACAGAACTTTTATTTTGGCTCTTTTCCGTTCCT
>JAAFJK010000321.1 GCA_013298105.1 Cytophagales bacterium | reverse complement strand
CTGTTATGGCATTTACTTCGACAAGGTCGCGGATTTTTGTCCATTGATAACCAGTAAGGGGCTCATACTTACGCACTTTGAAGTTGTAAGTTTTTTTTATAAATTACCATAATATTTCTAATAAAAAGCGTAAAATTAGCACATTATTTTGATATTTTCACAATAGTATTACTTTCTAAACACACTCTTAATAAAATGAAAAAAAATATCATTTTCGCGCTCATGCTGGGCGGTTTGTTTGCTTGTAATTCGCAACAATTTGAAAAAAAGACTGTTCAAAAACCTGCACTGATTACTGAAAAAACTGCTTCTCTTAGTGAGTCAGATATTATGAAAGCAAAAGAAGACTTTTTGTCTGATGTGGGCTTCAAAGAACAGTTTATGTTCAATGCGACTGGCAAAACATGGAAAGACGTGGATAGCTTTTACAAGCAATCACTTCAAAAGTATGCTACTGCGCCTTACCTTGACTATCTCAAAGGCGCATTGGTAGCCGCACTTGCAGGCGAGCCAAATGAAAATCTAAAACTCTCTCATGATGGTACGACTGCCACACAAGAAGCCATCGCTTTTTATGCCAGTGAGATAAAAGGTCTAAAAGTCAAACAATCTTTGTTGGTTTTGCACTTTTTGCAAGAACTAAAAAAGTTTTGGACTCCTGACGAGGTAAAAACATACGCTCAACAAGCCCAACTTTGGTATGTAGAAGATTATCCGTTTTGGACAACAGAGCGTGATAAACTAAAAAGTTCAACCAATTTGGGTATAGGAGAAAAAGGCGTTTTAGAAACACTCAATAAACTTTTGGGAGCTGTAGAACAAATACGCACTATGGCAAATTAGTCTTTTATGTTTGGATAAGAGGCAGGCAAGGTATCTTGCCTGCTTTTTAAATTAACCTAACAGGAACGAGTAAAAAATAACTTGAGCATATTTAGCTACGCTGTAAGCGTCTGTTATCGAGCTTTTACGCGGTTAAGCAATACCAACAGACGCTTACAGCGTGGCTTCGCGTGAGTGAAATTATCCTGTTATTTTATTTTTATTCCACACAGTTCGTCTAAATATATCCAAAAAAGTTTCTACCCTTATACATTCAAACACTAAAAAAGCCTGCGCACGCGCAGGCTTTTAGTTTTGTAGATAGTCCGCATAATTTACCACATCAGGCGAGAGGCTCAAGTTATAGGCATTTGCCCAAAGGCGCATGAGATTGTACTCTTTTACAGTGGGGTACTTATTGCAAGCCCCACGCGCTTGTTGGATTTTGAGTTTTGCGTTTAGCTCTACAGTTATGAGGCGTTTGGTGTTGCCATAAGCATCTTCTTTGATCATAGACCAGATAGAAGTGCTACCTGCCACACACGAACCATAATAAGTAGCCACGCAATGGCTCAAAGTACGTCCTTCTTCACGCAAAGCATAAATAGTGCGTATTTGCTTGATACGATAGATAGCCGTTTCGTGTCCTTCGCCTTCTGTCCAAGTGAAATCTGACAAAGGCAAACCCTGCCAGTTTGGAGCTTCGGTAACAGGTTTTTGGGCTTCTTTGCGTTCTTTTTCCCAAACTTCTACCATACGAAGCAGTGCGGCAACCGACCTGCCTTTCATACTAAAGTTCGGCTCGACGGGAGGCAAGTACGTAGTCCGTCCATTTTGTACGACTTCTTGACTTTCGAACTTTATCCATTGCACAAAGTCCACGATGGGGCGCACATAGCGCGGGTCGAGCATCGGGTTTTGAATCAAAAACCTGATGACAGTTTCCCAAAATGGCTCATGCTCAAACCTGATGCCCAGCTCTGTCTGCATGATATATTTTGCCAAACGGCGTGAACCTCCCAGCCCCATCACTTGCGCATAGCGCAAAGCCTGTGGAATAGCCGCTTCGGAAGGGGCTTGCAGGAAGTAGTGGCGCATTTTTTGGGTAAGTTGCAAGGGCAAATTGTCCAAAGTGCGCACACTGCCACCGCGTGCCAAGTGCAAATACCAACGAACGTGCGTATCATTCTGATAATAAAACGCTGTATCAAGGAAAGCGGGTATAGGATATTGTGCAAACAAAAAACGTAACAAATGCGCAAATTCGCGGTAAGGGTTGTGAGAAATGGGCTTGTAGTTATCCAAACTTTGCACCCAAACGTTCTCATACTTGCCTACCATAGCCAGACCGCGCACCACTCGGCTGTCATTCAGCCAACTGTCCCAGCCTTTATGAAGCAAAATACTTGTCAATCGTTGCAATGACTCGCGCTCTTTTCTGCTATTTGCGTTGCCTTCTTGGAGTATCAAGCAGAGTTGCTCGCCTCCCGAATCGTCCGCAAAATCATAATAGCGTGTTTTGCCTTGCAAGATATTTTGTAAAATGCTGTCTTTTTTCTTTGTACCTTTTTTGTTATTTGCCAACGTTTCTTTCAAAACTTGGTTATACTCTATTTCCCGCAATTTCCGAATCTGGAGTTGAGAGAGTTTTGACATAAATGATAGAAATATTATTTCAACCTATGGCTGATAAAAGTTTCGACTTCTTGAAAATTTTGTTCTTTTGTAAAAGTTTTGATTACGTTTTTGCCACGTGCAGTCATGAGCAAGAGTTGCCCTGTTTCGCTGTAGTCTTGGATAGAATCATACACTCCGATGGCTATGGCTAACAGTTGTGATTGGTGTTTGGTGGTGTTATTCGTAAAATCAAGGGTTATAAAAAGGACTTCTTCTCCGTCAAATCTGTTTTTTAGGTTATTGTAAAGGGTGTTTAGTCCTTTGCTGTTATCGCACCACTCAGCGTGAAGCCTCACTACGAATAGTTGGGTGCCGATTTGTTTTTTGGTTTTGGTGGGCGTGAATAAGTTAAGCATACAAGTAATTTTTTTTTGACTTTTTGCAAAAATTTTCAAAAAGTCTTTTGACTTCAGACCAACGGCAGTAGATATGAGCTAATGCCGTAAGTCTTACGTCAAATTTGGTTATGAATCCCCAGCTTGCCTGCCCGATGGGGCGTATTCGGCAGGCAAGTATTTGAAATATTTTCAAATACTTCTTTTAGAAGTGAGGTTTTATATTTTCGCTTACTTTGTGTTATATATACACAATATTTATCCCTTTGGCTAATTTGGTTAGCTTGGCTTGGGTGGGCTTCTGCCCAGAGTTCAAAAAGTAGTACAGGGTGGACTGTATAGCAATAAGCCCAAACTTGCCTACGTGGGAGGAAAGTTTGGGCTTAGATTTATGTGTATGAAGTACAGTTTTTGGCTGTGAACCTTCGCTATAAGTCTTGTGTTGATGGTTTCCACTTTTCTCTTTGCAGTGGTGGTAGGGCATCAACACGCCCGAACTCCTCTTGTTTGCTTCCCGCGACTTGTAAATCTATGCCGCATGAAGCCCAACCGTTAAGGTGGTTCATGATAAAGTATGTGATGATGCGTTCTTGCATGAGTGAAAGTATAATTTAAAGGTTATGATGATAGCAGGTTACATATTGCTTTCGCTATGATGTAATTCGTGGTGCAAATATAATATGTTCTTATTCATAATTCCAAATTTTATTTTATTTTTTTTATAAAAAATGCTTATTTAGAATTTATCTAAACTTTTGAGGGGATTTTTTTTGGGTTCTTTGAGAGTTATTAGGGGCTTTGATTAGTTTGTGGCGCACTTATAAAAAATATTCTTGATTTTAAAGATGATTGCTTAAAAAAAACTGGTTCTTCGAAAGTTATTGCGGAACTTGAAATATGAGGAATTGAAAAAGTAAGTCATGTTGCTTCAACCCTTCGGGTGTCTAAACTAACTCAAAATGAGTTAGTTAGTTTAGACACCCGAAGGGTTGAAGTTCTCTAAAAATCAAACGCCCGTAATAACTTTTTAGTAAAGCCTAAAAAATAAATGGAAGGATAATAAAATATATTTTTGGTGTAGGGGTGGGGTTCACCCCCACCCAAACCACGCAAATAACTTTTAATTGAAACACCCTGTTTTTGGCTTGGGTGGGGGTGAACCCCACCCCTACAATAAAATCATTCCGTTTATTTTTTACGTCTTGCTTAAGAACCAAAAATGTTACTACTCAGTTTGATTTTTTGGTTCTCTGACAATTTTTGTGGAGAGGAAAAAGAGCGCACTTTGTCATCCTGCGCGAAGCGAAGGAACTTGTTGTGAATCCACAATTTGTGAGCGAACCACAAGATTGTTCAATTTGCTCACAAGGACAAACTCGGCACTTCCACAAAAATTGTCAGACAACCAAAATAACTTGCTAATTTTTGCTGTCTTTTTTTTGTTTTTAAAAAGTTCTTGCCTACCCAGACAGGCAGGCAAGTAATTTCGTAGGCAAGTGCAAGATTTCATTTATTTTGCTTTTTCAGAAACACATAAACATTTCCATACATACCACCTTCCATCGCAGGTAAGGAATGTTGCACATCATGCGAAACGCCTAATTTGCTTGTCCAAAAACCGTTATCAAGTTGTCGAGCTATGTGAGTACAAACTATTTGGTCTTTACTGAATAAAGCTACTTTTTCAAAGCCTATTTCATAACCATTTTCTGCACAAGTTTCAAAGCCTAATTTTTCAAAAAGCAATACAATAGTTGTAATATCGTCATTTTCAGGTAAGTCGGGCAACCAATAACTATCTTCGTCTGCCTCCCACCAATTTTCATTATCTCCCAATGCCCAAGCCAAACAGTTGTACGTTTTTGTTTCGGGGCTTGTAATCAAAAAAGGCTCTTTTTCGCTGTTTGGGAAAAGTTTTGAGTTTATATGATTTTCTGTTCCTTCGCCCATTGTAGCCAATCTTGTTTAGCAAGTTCGTGTTTTCCTTTGTGTTCAGGCAAGACAGGATTTGCTTGTGTGAGGTGTCGCAATGCCCCAAACCAAGCTGTTTCTCCTGCTTCCAATTCTCGGAATAGGTAAGGCAATATTGTATTTCCCATAGCTAAAATAGCCTGATAAGTAGGATTTGCTTCGCGCTGAGAAGCAAACGACAAGAATCGTGTTTCCTCATACCACTTTTGGGCTAAAAGACTAAAGCGTAATTCTGCAAAAAGTGCTTCATTGATAGGTTGTTCGCAAGGAATTTGCACTACCCAATTCTCTTTCTCTTTCAGTAAAGTCATGTAGTTAAAACGCTTGGTGGTATTTTTTATTGCCCACACAGGCAGGCAAGATTTCTTTTTTTGCCCTAACTTTGCGTCATGCAAACACAAAAAGACTACGAATTTCAAAACCTTTTGAGGCTTTTAGAAAGCACTGAACCCGCTCAAGTGCAGTTGGGGCTACAAATAGCCCAAAACTACCAAACTGAATTTGAAGCACATTATGACTGTAGTGTGCAAGAGTATAGTGAGTTGGTAAAGAATGGTGTGTATGTTACAGCTCCCTTGAACGAAATTACACAACTTTATATAGTGGATAAAGGTATAACAGAATTGCCTGAATGTATTATAAAGTTACCTAAATTAGAGATAATTGAATTGAATGATAACCTATTAACCACTTTACCAAATAACATTTGGAAACTTCAGGAATTATTCCTTTTGGATATAAGTTTCAACCAATTCAAAACCTTACCTGAAACATTGGGAAATCTAAATCAGCTAAGGCTTCTCAATGCAACTGATAACCAAATAGAATTTTTACCAAGTTCTTTCGATAAGCTCACAAGTTTACGTGACTTATTTTTGACAAACAACTATTTGCAAACATTGCCTCCTGATTTGGGAAATCTTGTACAAATGGAGGAAATACGTTTGGAATACAACCAACTCAAAACTCTACCCAAAGAACTTCGCAACCTAACAAATTGCAAAATATATGTTAGAGATAATCCTAATTTAGTCTTGCCTCCCGAATTAGAAGGTTGGGAGAATATCGTTTTTTAATTTTGCCTTGCCTACCCATACAGGCAGGCAAGTTTTTTTGTAGGCAAGGGCAAATATCTATTTGCGTTGGCAAAAATAATAGCAATAAATTATTATAAGTATTTGAAAATGAATGATTTATATTTTTTTTTAATTCGCTATCAAAATAATTAGATGTAACATATTGATTTTCGAACTCTAAAAACATAGATGACTTTACTTTGAGTAAGGGCATCGTCAGAAAATAGAACTAAGGTATTGCAAAATATTATTCAAAAGCCATTGCATTTACACAATACCTTTTTTATATTTGCACAAACTTTTGAAAATATATGGACACAACGCTTAGTAAAGCCTAAAAAATAAATGGAAGGATAATAAAATATATTTTTGGTGTAGGGGTGGGGTTCACCCCCACCCAAACCACGCAAATAACTTTTAATTGAAACACCCTGTTTTTGGCTTGGGTGGGGGTGAACCCCACCCCTACAATAAAATCATTCCGTTTATTTTTTACGTCTTGCTTAGCACATGGCTAAGACTTTTTATTTTAGACCTCGTAAAAGTATTTTGGTTGTCCGACAATTTTTGTAGAGGAGAAAAAGAGCGTGCTTTGTCCTCGTGAGCAAAGCGTGAGTTTGAGTTTTTGTGTATGCCTTTAGCACACGGATAACGCAGATTTTCACGGATTTTTTATATTTTAGAAATTAAAAAATCCGTTGTCATCTGTAAAATCCGCGTTATCCGCGTGCCTCTTTCACAAATTAATTATGTCGTTATCAAAGTGAACCACGAGATTGTTCGCGCTGCTCACAATGACAAACTGGGTACTTCCACAAAAATTGTCAGACAACCAGAAGGGCAAAGTTGAGGTATCAAAAATAGCACTTTCAGAACAAGTCTTTTATAAAAATTCAAAAAAAAAATTTTTTTCTTTGCAACCTTTTCGCTTCTCATGCAGTCCTTATATAAAATAACCCTCAAATCAGTATGAAACACTTTCACAATTACTTGTTATTATGTTTCGTGTGTTTTAGTCTGCCCTCATGTTTTTTCATCTTCCAACCTGAAAGAAAAGAAGCCTCCGAATACACACCCATCATCATGACACGCGCAGACCTTAATCAGTCTATCAAACTTCAAGCCCCTCGCGCCCTGAAACTCACAGGCAAAATCTATGTCTATGGCAATTACCTGTTCGTGAACGAACGATACGAAGGCGTGCATATCGTAAACAACGCAAATCCTTCCAGCCCCCAAAAGCTCGGCTTCATAGCCGTACCCGGTTGTTTGGATATGGCAGTCAAAAACAATATCTTGTATGTAGATAATGCCGTTGATTTGGTATCGATTGACATCGCCAATCCGCAAGCCCCTGCTGTTACAAAACGCATTGAAAATGCTTTTCCTATGGGAACTATCTCGCCTGATGGCTATACCTACCAACTCGACAACGACAAAATCATCATTGGTTGGTCAAGAAACTAAATCCCCCCTCAAAACGTATGAAATTCTTACCTATACCTATTTTTATTCAACTCTTTTTGCTTTTGGTCTTGTTTGGATGCTCTAAAGAGGCGGGCATAAGTCCTACTGCTCCCACAGGCAAGGGTGGCTCTATGGCGCGATTTGCCATCAATGGAAACTATCTCTACACTGTAGATATGCAAAACCTGCGCACTTTTGACATCAGCAACCCCGCACAACCTATCTATAAAACGCGCAAATCACTCGGCTTTGATATAGAAACGCTTTTCCCGTTCGATAAATACCTCCTCGTGGGTACGCAGACTGGTATGCAAGTCGTATCTATTCAAAATCCTGAAAATCCGCAGTGGCTTTCTACCTATACGCATATCCGTACTTGCGACCCTGTAGTAGCGCAAGATAGTATCGCTTATGTAACGCTCAGGGCAGGTACGACTTGTGGGACAGCCAACGTAAATCAGCTTGAGATTATCAACATCAAAAATCCTTCTGCCCCTCAACTTTTGAAAACCTATCCGCTTACCAACCCTTACGGGCTTGCGGTAGATGGCAATAAACTTTTTGTGTGTGATGGGAACGCTGGTCTGCGCGTGTTTCGAATGGATACACCTACTACGCTTACCCAAACCGCCCTCTACTCTTATGCAGTCAAGGCGTATGATGTCATACCCTACAACAATAATTTGATAATGAGTGCTGAAGATGGCATATACCAATATGCTTATTCACAAGCCAACAATGACATCAGCTATCTAAGTAAAATCAGTGTAGAGAGATGATATTTTGGGTTTAGACAAAATGATGTATCCAAAAAAGTCATTTCAAAGAACTTTTTTCTTTATCAAATCCAGCTTAGGAACAAGTAAAAAATAACTTGAGAATATTTAGCCACGCTGTAAGCGTCTGTTATCGAGCTTTTACGCGGTTAGGCAATACCAACAGACGCTTACAGCGTGGCTTCGCGTGAGTGAAATTATCATGTTATTTTATTTTCATTCCTTAACAGAAGCGCAAAGTCCGCAAGACTTTGCGCTTTTTTTGGTTAAAATTAAGAACCGCTATACAGACTTTCCAACAGTTCGGTAAGTTTTTGTTGCATATACGCGCCCTTGCCTACGTGCCGATTCACAGCCACACAAAACGCATACATTTTGCCTGACTTGCCTTTGTAGTAGCCACTGTAGGCAAGGACTTGGCTCATTGCGCCCGTTTTTGCGCGGAGATTGTTTTGTAAAACCGTTCCAGCCCCTACCCCTTTCATAGTACCCGATACACCTGCTACAGGCAAAGAAGCGTAAAAAGCCTCTTTGGTAGGTAGTTTTTGGGCTTCGCAAAACAGCAAACTCATGTGTGTGGGTGTGATACCGTTCGTAACCGAAAGTCCACTGCCATCAAGCATATAAAAGTAGGCGCGTGGTATGCCTCTCGCCTCCCAAAACGCCTTGATTTGGTTGATACCAGCTCTGAGGGGCGTATTATCAGGCTTTTCGGTAGGATATTTTAGTCCAATTTGCTTTAAAATGGCTTCTGCAAAAAGATTTACACTATAGAAGTTCACAAAGTCGCAAATTTGGCGCAAAGGAGGCGACTCATGCGTGTAGAGGTCTGTACGCACTCTGTTCAAGACCTTGCCTGCCAATGCGATACGGCGCGAAGTAGTAGGTTCAGCTACCTCAAATCCTTCCGCACGCAATATTTTGGTAAAATACCATGCCAAATAGTACGCAGGGTCTGGCAATGCGCCTTTGATACTAAAGGCTTGATAATCAAGTGGTATCGTGCCTGAAACATAGCGTACTGCCTCATAACTTCCGCCTGCTATGCTCGCTTGGTCGCCAGTGCCTGCGGGGGCAGTACGTACTTCGTTCAGGAATTGGACTTCGGCAGGCAAGCGCGGGTTTGTACCTGTGATAGTAGCCACCTTGCCTACCCGCGTAGGCTTGAAGTTAAGCTCAAAACTATTGTCTATTACATTCAAAGCGTATGACGGTGCGCCATAATAATTGCCCATATCGCTCCAGAGCCAATGTGGAGGCATCACATCATAGTTTTCGATAGTTTCGTCTGCTATGATGCCTTGTATTTTTTTGATGCCTTTTGCCTTTATTTTTTGGATAAAAATCTGCATCAATTCGTCCAAAGAAGGTACATTCCTTCCCATGATTTGGGAGGCAAGGGTAGGGTCGCCACCGCCTTTGAGGTAAATGTAGCCTTGAGCATCGACTTGAAGCAAAGTTTTGAACCTAAAATTTTCGCCCAAAAGCTCGAGCGCAGTGGCAGTCGTGATGGCTTTTTGGCAAGAGGCAAGATTAAACATCTTGCCTGCCTGATAGTGCATGACCTCTTTTTGGGTACTAAGTTCTCTTACAGAAAGTCCCAAAAAACCCGCCTGCATAGCCGAATCTTCCACCAAACGCGCTATCACATCGGCAGTGGCTTGTGGGGCTTTGGCTATGGGCTTATCGGTAGGCAAGGTATTTTTGTTGCTTTGCGAACAGGTAAGTGTCAAAAAATACAACGCCAAGAGCGAAAACCAAGCTAAAGAAGAACGCATATAGAGGGTAGAAGTTTGAAGTTAGAGGTTTGATTAGATTTCTTGCGAATTGGAGAATAGCACTTTCGCAAGAAGTCTATTACTTGCGCATTCGCCTGAAGATGTAGCCGCCTTTTTCTGCCCCCCAAACTTGCTTGCCCTCTTTGTCCCAGCCTCTATCCCAGCTCAAGAGCGTTTTTTCGTCAAGGGTTACTTCAGACGTGGCATAGCTTGCGCCCGACAATTCGCTGGGGCAAGTTTGTTTTGTAGTAGCTCCTGAAAAGTTTTTGCCTTTTTTGGTAAGATAGACCTCACAACCCTGTTTTAGTTGCAACGAATCAGGCGTAAGATTTTGGAGTGGCTCGGCTTTTTTATGCTCGCCTGCAAAGCGCAAAGGCTTGTCTATAGTGTAGATATAACTCACGTATTTTTTGCCTTTTTTCTCTAATTTATAAACCCGTTGTCTGTATGGTTTATCAGGTTTACGGGCAGTGGCTTGTTCTACATACAGCCAATATTCGCCTTTGCGGTGTTTCCAAATAGGTACGATATTCAGCGTAATATGGAAAAAAGCAGTGTCTTTTTGGGCTTGTTCTGCACTACTGAACTCGCCTTGCAAATGGCGGTATAAAAGTTCGATGTTTTTGTCTTGGGAATACGCGCTTAAAGTTCCCAAAAATAAAAAGAGAGAGGATAAAAATAAATACTTTTTCATGGTGCAAAAATATCACAAATTTTTTGATTCCCTTATTTTATTCTTTCCGCATAAAAATATCTTGCCCTTCCATAGTCAGGCGGGTAGGCAAGTTGTTGTGATACAGTCCACCCGTCCCAAGTCCTTGTGGAAAGTATGGGTTTTCTTTGCCAAATCTAAATTTATGCAGGGCTAAGTTTGTAAATTGACAAATGGCATTCAGTCCCACATTACTTTCGAGGGCAGAGGTAATCCACCAGCCTATTTTCAAGACTTCAGCATAGAATATCCAACTTGTAGAGGCTTCTAT
Source organism: Cytophagales bacterium (assembly GCA_013298105.1). GTDB lineage: Bacteria > Bacteroidota > Bacteroidia > Cytophagales > Microscillaceae > RDXI01. The sequence continues at coordinate 456 of JAAFJK010000321.1, read as the reverse complement.
ACCTCCTAAAAGGCTGGGTTTTAGAACAATGTATTGTGGCTTTATGCTTCTCAAAACATCAAATCTTTCAGCAATAGGCGTTCTTATCAGTTCTTCGTCAAGCGCGATAGGCAGGGGCGAAAGTTCACAAAGGCGTGTCATTTCTTCTATTTGTCCCGCTTTGATGGGTTGCTCTATGGAGTGAATCTCCAAATCTGACAATCTTTTCAGTTTCTCTAAGGCATCAGTAGGTGCGAACGCGCCATTCGCATCTACTCTCAAGGTCATGTCTTGAGCCGAATAATGCTTGCGAATATTTTTTAAAATCTCAAGTTCTTGCGCAAAATCCAACGCGCCTATTTTGAGCTTGAGGCATTGAAAACCTTGCGCTATTTTTTCTGTTATTTGGCTTTGCATAAAGTCGGGCGTTCCCATCCAAATCAAGCCGTTTGTAACAATCCTATCTTTGCCTTCAAA
>JAAFJK010000006.1 GCA_013298105.1 Cytophagales bacterium | reverse complement strand
TCCTGATAAATGTTCCCTGATAAATGTTCCCTGATAAATGTTTGCTGATAAATGTTTGCTGATAAATGTTCCCTGATAAATGTTCCCTGATAAATGTTTCCTGATAAATGTTTCCTGATAAATGTCCCCTGTTTTCCCTGTAACCCCTGTTTCCTGTTTTCCCTATGAACAAAGCCGTATTTTTAGACCGCGATGGCGTTTTGAATGAAGATAACCCAAATTATGTTTGGGAAATAGAAAAGTTTAAAATACTTCCGCGTGTACCCGAAGCTATCCGCCTGCTGAAAGAGGCTGGCTATATACTCATAGTCGTTACGAATCAATCAGGCATAGCCAAAGGACTTTATACTGAAGCAGATGTACTGAAGTGTTATGCGTATCTGCAAGAAGTATGTGATGGAGCGATAGATGCGCATTATTTCGCACCTTATCACCCAAAGTACGACAGCGAATCGCTTACGCGAAAGCCCGACTCGCTTATGATAGAAAAAGCGATTGCCAAATACAACCTAAGCAGGCAAGATTCATGGCTGGTAGGCGACAGCGAACGCGACATCATAGCCGCTCAAAAACAACAAATACGTACCATCAAAGTACGTACAGGCAAAAATGAAACCTTGCCTACCCAGACAGACTTTTGGGCAGAAGACCTCTATGCCGCAAGCCAAATGATTTTAAATCTTTGACATATCGTTTTTTTTCATATTTTTGCGTTATGCTCAAAATGCTTTTTTTTTGCAATCACTAAACAACCACATGGTCAAATATACTATTTTTAAAGGATTTTGTCTGCTCCTTGCCTGCCTTTGGAGTGCGAACTTGCCTGCCCAAATCATTGTAAAAGGCAAACTTACTGATGCCTCTACAGGCGAGGGGGTGCCTTTTGCGAATGTTTACCTCACTACCAATACTTTAGTAGGTACGAATACTGACTTTGATGGGTACTATACCCTGAAAGTAGCCTCCCCGCAAGACTCTATTGGCGCGGCTTATATGGGTTATACTACCAAAATCAAAGCTGTAGCTCAAGGCAAAAATGAAAATGGGGCATACACCTTGAATTTTCAGCTCGAGCCGAATACCAAAGACGAACTACCTGAAGTGAGTGTAGGCGGAGGCGAAAACCCTGCTTATGGCATTATGCGCAAGGTATTATCAAATAAAGACAAGCATGACAAGCGCAAACTGCCCCAATACGAACAGGAGGTTTATACCAAAATAGAACTCGATATAGACAATGTAGCCGAAAAATTTGCCAAGCGAAAGCCTGTCAAAAAAGTCATGGCGGCTATAGATAGTACAGGCGGGCTTACAGGAGAAGATGGCAAACCGCTTGTACCGATTTTTATGTCCGAATCTATCTCAAGGTACTATGTCCAGCAAAATCCCGACCGCACCAAAGAAGTCATCATCAGCACCAAAATAGATGGCGTAGGACTGAGCGATAACTCCAGCGTTTCACAAATCATAGGTTCATCTTTCCAAGAATATAATTTTTACAAAAACTGGATGAATATTTTTGCCAAAGATTTTGTGTCGCCTTTGGCAGATAGTTGGAAATCAAACTATGACTATTATCTTGAAGATACAGTATTGGTAAGCAATCTTTGGTGCTACAAGATAGAAGTTACGCCACATCGCAAAGAAGATTTAGCTTTTGCAGGCTTTATCTGGATTGATACTACCTCTTTTGCTTTGAAGCAAATAGATGTCGGGGTAGGCAAGCAAGTAAACGTAAACTTTTTGGAAAAAATGCGTATCCAACAAGAGCTTGACCCCACAGAGGCAGGCGCATGGCTACCTACCAAAACCCGCGTCATGGTCAATGTAGCCCAAGTAAGCAAAAATTCAGCGGGGCTGTTAGCCAAATTTTACACCTCCAACCGCGATATAGTCCTCAATAAACGCTATCCACTTAAGTTTTTTCAACAACAAACTGAAGTAAAAGAAGATGCACACCTCAAAGCCCGCGACCCGCAGTTTTGGGCAAATGCACGCCATGATTCGCTCACGCCTGCCGAGATAAAAACATACGAGTTGATAAATACCATCAAGCAAGTCCCTGTAGTAAAAGCCTATTCAAACATCATCGCCATTGTCAGTTCAGGATATTATACCTACAAAAAAATAGACATAGGCAACTATATTTAT
>JAAFJK010000493.1 GCA_013298105.1 Cytophagales bacterium | reverse complement strand
ATGCCCGCGCTTAGAGCCGCAAGAATTAAGCCCATAGAAGCACTCAGGGCAGATTAGACTTCTTGCGAAAGTGCTATTTCTGATACCTCAACCCTGCCCTTCTCCAAATGGAGAAGGGTTAAAAAGACTTTCGCAAGAAGTCTATTAAGAAATTTCGTAAAAACATACAGAAATACCTAACCTACACCTTTGCGAGTGTAGGTTTTTTTGTAGCAAAATTGTCAAACAACGATTTTTTTGTATATTTGCGACAAGATAAAAAAGCACATTGTATTTTTTTTAGTTAATTTTATACTTTATTACAGCCATTTACGTTAAAAATGATAAGCCAAATACAAAGCGTATGAAATCTTCTCTTTTTATTATCATAACATTTGCTACCTTTGCCTTGGGTGCGTGTAGCAAACGCGCACAATGTCCCGCTTATCTTGAGCTTGGACAAGGGGGAACTATCAGTGTGCAAGACACTAAGACACTATCACCAGGCGAAATCCACGAACAGAGCAAGAAATTGCTGGACACTCAAGACAGCTACATAGTCGTAAAACGCGACAAACGTACAGGACTTGTAAAAAGCAAAAAGCGCGTAAAACAAGGTAGAAATAATACAAAAATGCACAAGGGTTACAAACACGACCCACGTACTATGGAAGGTGTAAAATAACCTCTCCTACTCTCTTAGTAGTTGCTAAAAATGTTCAATAATCGTAACTATTTAGCCCCCAGCCCCAAAGGGGAGTTTTTGTGTAAGTTTGCATTTAAACTTGCCTACCAAAACACTAAAATAGGCGAAAATTGGAGATAATTCTTCCCTTTGGGGCAGGAGGCTAAATAATTACCAATAATCAAAGTTTTAAGCTCATATATCATGCTTACCATAAAAAAAGCCATATTCATTGTTTCTTGCACAATCGTTGCGTTTTTACTGTTCCCTCAACTTGCCTACCCACAGGGACAAGAGGAAAAAACTGTCGAGAAAAACAAACGCATACGCCAACGTCAAGCGGGGGTAGGCAAGGGCAATGGCACTGTAGCTTATGGCAAGACACGCAAAAAAGGCAACGGAGAAACCGCCCGTGCTACCTACAAGGGCGCGGCAAAACCCAAAGATAAAAACTTAGAACGTAATCTTGACGACGACCGCGCGATTTTTTCAGGCACAACACCCTATGTCAATCAACGAAAATTCAAAGCCACCCAAGACAATAAACGCGCCAAGCACGAAGGCAATATTTCGCTGAAGGCAATGCGCAGAAAAGATAACAACCAATACGCTCTAAACGAGGCAAATACAGGTTATGATGGCGCATTCTCGATGCGGAAAATTAAAAAATTCAGGGCAAATGCCAAAGCTATAGACAACGACCGTGCTACGCATGAAGGGAAAATTTCCCTCAAAGCTATGCGCAGAAAAGATAACAACCAATATGCCCTAAATCAAGCCAATGCCAGCTATGATGGAGAGTTCTCAATGCGGAAAATCAAAAAATTTAGGGCAAATGCCAAAGCCATTGATGATGACCGCGCCTCACACGAAGGCAATGTATCACTCAAAATGGTGCGTAGGCAAGACAACAACCGCTATGCCCTGAATGAAGCCAATGCTGGCTATGACGGCAATATCTCGATGCGAAAACTCAACAAATTTAGGGCGCGTGCGCGTGATATTGATGACCAACGCGCCGCCTATTCAGGCAAAATATCAGTCAAAAAACTCAACAAATTCAAAGCGCGTGCGCGTGATTTAGATGACCAACGTGCCTCTCACTCAGGCGACCTTTCTATCCGAAAAATCAATCGTTGGAAGCGCGACAAAGACATCAAAGACTATGACATGGCTACTTATGATGGCAGTGTACGCATCAGAGTCCGCGACTTGAAGCACCCCTACCGTGCTATAGCCAGTAGGCGAGGAAGTATTGCCAATAGAAGCTCAACCAAATACAACGCACAAAAACTATTCGCAAGGCGTGTACCCAAAAGCCAGCTTGCCAACTACCAAAAAGAAGGACCGCGCAAACTCAAATATGCCCGCAGCGAAACTGAAATGTGGAAATCTGGAGGTATAGCCAAAAAAGGCGAAGATGGGAAAGTTACGACCATGAAGATGCGCCCCAACTCACGTGACGACCAACGCAAAGAACTTTTACAAAAAAGCAAAGCAGAGCGAAAAGCTGAACGCAAAAAGGGACCTAAAAATCAACAAACAGGCGAGAGTGAAAAAAACACAGAAAATAACCCTACACCCACGCCACCTTCAGAAAATAAAGAGTAACAATTGAGAAGTAAAACGTAATTCCTACATGGCATTTTTAGCATGAAAATCACTTATTATTTATACATTTATTTTTGTTTGTGGGTAGTCATGCAGGCGGTCTGCGATGCACAATCTACCACAAATGACATCATACAAGAATATCTCCGACTTGCTGACCAAAAAGAGCAGGAAGGCGATTTACGCTCCGCTTCAGATAACCTGAATAAAGCGGCTATCAAAGAAAGTGAAACCAAAAACTACCCCAAAGCCGCGTTCTACTATGAAAAATCTTTGGCTCTGAACGAAAAAATAAAAAACCAAACAGGCATAGCAGGCATACAAAGCAATCTCGCAATGCTCTACTATGAAATGCAAAAGTATGAACAAGCCCTTGAGCTTTTTCAAAAAACACTCATAGTACGTAAACAGCGCAATGAGAAAGAAGGGGCTTTTGATGCTATGTTCAATATTGGTATGGTGCAAAAAAAAATGGGGCGAATAGATGACGCTATCCAGTCTTTTGAAGGTGCGCTCAATCAATCGCAAGAATCTTATGATTTGGTCAAAATGCGCCTCTGTTATGGGACACTTTATGAGATATATCAACTAAAAAATGATACAAAAAAAACAGCGCATTACTACTCTTTTTATATGGACTTCAATGACAGGATAGTCAATAAAGCCACCAAAGCCGTAGCTACTGCCGAAAAAACTGCCCGCGAAAAAGAAATGGAAGCCCGCATAGCCCAATTAGAAACCCTCGAGAAAGAAAAAGAAATCCAAGTAAAAGAAAAAGAAATAGAACACAAAGAAGCCGAAATTGCCAAAATAAGCGAAGACAAAAAAATTCTCTTTGGCAAACTCACAGAAGAACAAAAAATAAACCTTATCCTCGAACAAGACAAACGCCTCCTCGAACAAGAAAATGAACTTAAGGAAGCCCAAATACACAGAGAAAAATTGGAAATAGAGCGCGTAGAAAGAGAAACAAGGCATAAAAACGCCCTTCTCTTATATGGGCTTATCGCACTTGTCATTACGATTGGACTGTTGGCACTTACATTTTCTATCAATCTGGCACGTAAAAAAGCCAACCAAAAACTAAATCAAAAACAAATCGACCTTACCCAAGCCAATAAAGTAAAGGACAAAATGTTCTCTATCATTGCACACGACTTACGTGCGCCTTTCAATGGCATCAAAGGACTGTTGGTATTGCTGGAAAGAGATTTGTTAGATGAAAAAGAAAAAGGAGAAATGCTCGAACAGCTCCGCGTTACGGCAGACTCTACCCTTGAAACCCTCGAAAATCTATTGCGTTGGGCAAAAGGACAAATACAAGGCATTAAGCCCAATCCCATATCTTTGGACATCAACTTAATTGCCGAAAACTCTATGCAACTCCTTTCCGAAACAGCGCGACAAAAAGACATCGTGGTTTCAAACCTTTTGCCAATATATGCTCGAGCGATAGTGGATAGCGACCATTTGGACATTATCATCAGAAATTTACTTTCTAATGCTATTAAATTTACCCCAAAAGGCGGCTGGGTAAGCCTTTCAGCCGAAGAACATGAAGATACATGGGTGATGGCTATCAAAGATTCAGGCGTAGGTATGAGTCCCGAAAAAGTGCCTACCCTCTTCGATTCTGAAAAAAACCAAAGCACACGCGGTACAAACAATGAAAAAGGTACAGGGCTTGGACTTTTGCTTGTGAAAGAGCTGGTAGAAAAAAATGGAGGCAAAATAACTGTAGAAAGCAAAATAAACGAAGGAACAACGTTTTACATCAGATTAACTGCTGGAGCTAAAGAAAAAGTTTTCGCTTAGTAATGGCTCAAAAATAAGGTTCTCTGACAATTTTTGTGGAAAAATATTTTTTTGAGCAAGTTAGTAATTTAATTGTCAGACAACCAAAATAACCAGATGCCTTCCCCAAAAATATATTTTTTTTTATTCCTTTTGATGGGCTGTAGTACAGAAAAAGACTATCCGCAAGCTCTTGCAGGTATAGACACTATCGAGATAAAGTTTCGGGAGGCAGGCAAGGATACAATCTGGATAAGGCAGAAGCGTTTTATAAAGCAAATCGCCAACAGCCTTACCTCCCCC
>JAAFJK010000336.1 GCA_013298105.1 Cytophagales bacterium | reverse complement strand
TTTGGTTGGGCGCAACGTCCATATAAGGCACTTGCGAAGGATCTACCAACGGAAAGTCGCCTTCATAACGAGTCTTAAGTTTGTCCACCAAAAATGTACCTTTCTCATCAAAAGGCGCACTTGAAAGCGCGATATAGTGTCCATCTTCTTCTTCTGCCGTTAGATAGACTACTTTTTCAGAGGCTTTGCCATCTTGGATAGCTCTGTAAGGCGTTTCGATGAAGCCCATAGAGTTTATCTTAGCGTGTACGCAAAGCGAAGAAATCAAACCAATGTTAGGTCCTTCGGGTGTTTCGATAGTACAAAGGCGACCATAGTGCGTATAGTGAACATCTCGCACCTCAAAGCCTGCACGCTCACGTGAAAGACCACCAGGTCCGAGTGCCGACATACGTCTTTTGTGCGTAACTTCCGCCAATGGATTGGTTTGATCCATAAATTGCGAAAGCTGATTCGTACCAAAGAAAGAATTGATGACAGACGAAAGTGTACGCGCATTTATCAAATCTACAGGCTTAAGTTCGTCTGTATCACGTACATTCATACGCTCTTTGATGGTACGCGCCATACGTGCCAAACCTACCGCAAATTGTCCATACAACTGCTCGCCTACAGTGCGCACGCGGCGGTTGCTCAAGTGGTCAATATCATCTACGACTGCGCGTTGATTTATCAAACCTATCAAATGCTTGATGATAGATACGATGTCTTCACGAGTCAGTACACGCGTTTCGGGGCTGATAGGCAGTTCGAGTTTTTTGTTCATTCTATAACGTCCCACCTCGCCCAAGTCATAGCGTTTGTCGCTAAAGAATAGGTTTTGGATAATTTCGCGTGCAGTCGACTCGTCAGGAGCTTCTGTATTGCGGAGTTGGCGATAGATATGAAAAAGAGCTTCTTGTTCAGAGTTAGAATTGTCTTTTTGGAGTGTATTGTAAATGATTTGAAAATCATTTGCGTTTACATCTTGGCGGTGGACAGTGATAGTTTTGGTTTCTGATTCCAAAATCTTATGCACGTTTTCGGGTGTGATGACAATATCGCGCTCAAGCAATATTTCATTACGCTCAGTAGAGATTACTTCTCCCGAATCTTCATCTACTACGTCCTCAAACCAAGTACGCAATACACGCGCCGCCAATTTGCGTCCGATAGAGGCTTGAATACCACTTGAGCTTACCTCTATTTCTTCAGAGATACCAAAGAGTTCAAGGATTTGCTTATCTGTACCAAAGCCTATCACGCGGAGGAGTGTCGTAACAGGAAATTTCTTTTTACGGTCTATGTACGCATACATCACGTTGTTTACGTCTGTAGTAAACTCTATCCAAGAGCCCTTGAATGGTATGATACGTGCAGAATATAGTTTTGTACCGTTTGTATGCTTACTTTGTGCAAAGAACACGCCAGGGGAGCGATGCAACTGAGATACAATTACGCGCTCTGCCCCATTGATTACAAAAGAGCCTTTCTCAGTCATGTAAGGGATATTTCCCAAAAAGACTTCTTGCTCGATGCTTTGGAAGTTATCATTTTCCTCGTCTTTGGAGAGGAGGCGGAGTTTTGCCTTAAGTGGTACAGCGTAGGTAAGTCCCCTATCAATGCACTCATCGACCGAATATTTGGGTGGGTCTAAGGCATAATCTATGAATTCCAACAAATAGCTCTCGCGTGAGTCGCCTATCGGAAAGTTCTCCGTAAATACACGAAACAATCCTTCTTTCGAACGGCTCTCGGCAGGGGTGTCTATTTGAAAGAACTCCTTAAAGGCTCTCACTTGCACATCAAGGAAGTCTGGATATTCAAGAGCTTTTTTGACTCTTGCAAAGTTCTTTCTTCCGTAAAGGTCAGTTTTTTGCATATATATAGGAAATGTATAAACTCGTTTGTTGATTTATTTAGGGTGTTAGGATATATATTTTTCATGAAATAGCCGTTTCTTTACAAGCGAAGCAGGCAAGTTCATTTTATTAGCTATTTTTCTTATTTCTTTATCTGAAAAGGCACTCTTTTGTAAAAATTCTAACCAAATATCAGTGTCCATTAATTTTGAATTAGCATATTCATTAGCCTCTTTTTCTATCTGAGCAGAATCATTGTAAATACCTGAATCAGCATAAATAAACTCACGACTATGTTTAAAAATATGTCCTAATTCGTGAAATATTGTGAAAATAACAGAATCTATGTTATTTAAATTTACTAAACCCACAACAGGATTATTACCTTGCCAAAATACCATACCTTTAATTGGCAAAGATAGACTTTTTTTCTGAAATTGCTTATCTAATACCACAAACTTTATCCCATAATCTTGTAAAATAGCTGCTAAATTTTTTTGCACATCTTTTTTTGTAAAAACTTGTTTCAAATCCACAATCAAACTTGTTTCTTGCTGGGTATCAAAAGGTTTAATTATTTGTCCTTGTGCAAAATAATTTACAACTCTATGCCACATAAAAGCATCTACATCATAAAAAGCACCTGTATTATGTTCGTGCGGATAAAACTTTCTTTTCTGCTCAAACTCCACACGCTTACTATTAATACACTCTAAATCAGTATCTTCAAAAATATCAAATACACTCAACGCTATGTTTTGGTTAGGCAAAATAGTCTGTAGGAAAGCATAGTTAGGAAACCAGGCTTTAAGTTGTTTTAGCCAAAGTGAATCGTTTACTTTTTCATTGGCTATATCAATGCCATCTAAAAGCTGTAAAAAACTTGATTTTTCTTCCAAAAATGCCTTTTCGGTAGGCAAGTTATAAGTACCTGTTGTATTCATTGTCTAATATTTCAGTAAAGTAACCTAAAATTTTCGCTATTCGAAAGCCTAATTCATTGTAAAGTTTGTCAGCCTCTTGTCTGGTTATCTCTTGCTTTTTGTACTTTTCAATAATTTCATGCACGAGTTTTTCTTTGATTTCAGCAACTAAAATAGAATGTTTCCAACCAGCTACAGTTGGTATAACTCTATAGGTACTATGATTGGTAACAACTCTTATTTCTTGCAATTCAAAATCGTATGCAAATTGTAAATCTTCAGAAGAATGTGGAGTATTTTGCGGATGATTGTGCGTAAATATGTTATTAGCTATCAATCCTTTTTCACTCAACAAAAAAACTATTTTATTGAAGTTACCTTCTTTTACCAAGACTATTTCTTTGTTGTTTTTGACTACAATACCTACCTCATAATCTAAATCCCTTAGCTGTTTTTCAATTTCAAAAATAAAATCTTCAAGAGAAAGTTGCGTGTTAGGAATAGATATGTCAAACATTCTTAACTTTTCTCCTTTTCTTCTTTACTATTTTGATACATTTTTTTAGCCTCGTCAATAGATTTACCATATATGTAGTATCCAATAGCCGCTTCTTGTAGTGCGTAAGTACCAGCATAAGCTATTGAAGCTGAAATAACAGAACCACCTCCTGGTATCAAAAACTTAATTATAGCTCTTGCGGCTTCTCTTAGTGCCATTCCTATGCCAAAAGATGCTCCGACTCCGCCAATAAATTCTAACACTGTTTGCTGGCTAATTTCACGCCCTGAAAGTGAAGCAATGGCGGTAATCATGGCAATTTGAATTCCTGCAATAACTGGCAAATCCGCAATAGGTAGTGGTACTGAAGCCACAGCAGCAGTAGTTGTGCAAGCAACTGTACCTATTATTCTTGCCATTTTAGCTAATACCTCTTTTTGTTGAGAGATACGTGCAAATTCAAATTGCGCCTCTTTTGGTAAAATTTCAAATAGATAGTCAACCAAAATATTTACTTGCCACCTTCTATCTGTCAAGACTACTCCATTTTGGTCAAATCTCATATAAGTACAAATAGGCAAGAATTTGATAGTTGATATATTAAGTAGATTAAATTGACTTTCTAAATGCTTAAGAGCGATAGTAATATTTTCTTGCTTTTCAGCATCCTCTAAAGGGACTTCTATAGGCATCAACTCATCTACTTTATTTACAACACAAAGTACTGGAATGTCATAGCTATATTCTATTTTACAGAATTTAAGAATTTCTTTGAGTTGATTTAAGTCTTCCTGTAGCCTTGAGTCAACTTCTGATGCTTTAATAAGAAAAATTATAGCATCTGGGCATTTATCTTTCACAGATTTTCTTAAAACTTGCATAGAATCTTCAGGCTTACCATTTTTAGCATCACCTAAGCCTCTTGTGTCTAAAATTTCAATGGCACCTCTGTCAACATCACTACATTTGTACCAAGTACCAAACATAGTTTCAGATAATACCGCACCAACTTTGGTAATAGGTTTACCAAAAACAGCATTTATTAGACTTGATTTACCCGCACCACGTCTACCTATTATAGCAAAGCGAGGCGAGCGATTACTAAAAAACATATCGTTCATGCTCTTTATTTTTTGTTTGATACTTTCACGATATTGTTGAGGTGTGAGCATTAATAAGTCCTCGATGACTTTTTCCCACCATTCAGTAGTTTTGTTCATTTTATTTCGATTGAATAATAAAAATATAATTTCATACCAACTCCTTAACCCTTTTCAAAATAGCATAAATAAATTCTAACTTATTCATTTCCATAGCATTATAGGGAAAACTAATTGCATATTGTTTGCCTGCCAATGCCATAAAATACCAATCTTTTCCTATGATATAAGCTCCATATATAGTCTTTTCTTTGTCTTCATTTAAATATTGTGCTGTCAGCATAGATGCCAACAGTTGCCCCACAGGGTCATTGTCTGTACCTTTTTCTTTTTTATACTCATGTAAAAAAAAGAAAGGGTTTGTAGGAACTTGCCTACCACTCGCCAACATCCAATCTACCACACCCGAAAGCTCTACTTCAGAGGTCTGCATTTTGAGTGTTCTTTGTGAAAAAGGGTGATATTTGGGATTATCGTGATAATTTACTATATACAAAAGAGGCGATATAAACTGCATTTTCAACTCATCTTCATTCCAATCCATAAAATTATCTACCAACAAACTATTTAATTGTAACAAATCGTCAGAAATTATCGGTTGAGTAGGCAAGTCAATGGTCAATAAATCTATCAATGGCTGAAAATTTTTAAGTTTCTCAAGCTCAAATTTCTTAGTAAGTTCTTCCCACAAACAATTTTCAAAAGTCTTTTTCATTTTTCAATATGTTTATTCAGAAAATTACCTCACTTCTTCTTATAAAAATTCTTATATACTCTAAAAACAGCCACGCCAGAGCCTATCATCAAAATAAGCAAAACAAGCGCACGTTTTTGAAAAATCGTTTCCGTAAAAAAATCAGTAATCGCCAACACCACCAACCAAACACTCAATACCCACACCAAACTTATCCAAAAAAGATGCTCTTTAGTAGGATTTTTTATCCAATCTGGCGCATTCTCCATTTTAAAACAAAATTTAAATATAGAAAGTTTACTAAATACAAATAAGACCTAACCTTTTACAAGGCAGGTCTTGGAATTACAATTAGCCATAATTTTACTTTAAGGCAAAACTATAGCTAATTGTGGGATAAGATTACTTAACTTCTATCTCAGCACCTGCCTCAGTAAGTGCTTTTCTTAGAGCTTCAGCCTCATCTTTAGATACACCTTCTTTCAAAGGTTTAGGAGCCGCATCAACAAGTTCTTTAGCTTCTTTCAAGCCAAGACCAGTAAGGTCTTTTACAAGTTTTACTACATTCAATTTAGCACCACCAGGAGCTTTCAAAATCACATCAAAAGATGTTTTTTCAACCACTGCTGCAGGAGCGTCACCACCACCTGAAGGAGCCGCTACTACTGCTGCTGCTGCCGCAGGCTCGATGCCATGGTCATCTTTGAGGATAGTAAGAAGTTCTGTAACTTCTTTAAGCGTAAGATTTACAAGTTGTTCAGCAAAAGCTTTCAAGTCAGCCATTGTCTTTAGGAATAAAATAGATGAAACCAAAAATTAAATTTGTGCATTACTCTTTTGTGAGCTAATTCTTGTCTGGGTAGGCAAGGATATTTTCAGTGAAACTGAAGGACGAGATGCCAAAGATAAGCCCGCCCTGTTTGCTTTATTCCGCTTTGTTGTCGGAAAGAGTTTTGAGTACACCCGCCAAATTACCGCCACCACTTTGCAAGGCAGATGCCAAACGCTGTCCAGGTGATTGTAGCATACCCGCCAATTCAGCAATAAGCTCAAGGCGTGATTTGATTTTGGTAAGTGTGTCTAAGTTTTCAGCTCCGATATAGAGCGAAGAATCGATAGAAGCACCTTTTAACAAAGGTTTGTCCGTACCAGTCCTATAAAAGTCCTTAAGCATACGGGCAGGTACGTTACCTGCTTCATTCGTGAAAATCACGCCTGAAAAACCTTTCAATACTTGAGCATTGAACTCAGAATAGTCTGTACCGTTATTCAAATCTCCTAATACCTTTTTGATAAGAGAATTTTTGATAACTTTATACTCTAATCCACGCTCAAAGCACATTCTTCTAAATTTATTTGTATCTGCCACACTCATGCCAGATGCATCTGCTATATAAAAGAATGAGTACGAAGCAAACTTCTCTTTCAATTCATCAATCAATACCGCTTTATCTTCTTTTGTCATAATCGTGTAGATTAAATGCCTACGATAGAAGTTTTATCAACTTCGATAGAAGGGCTCATGGTAGTTGAGAGGTGAATGGTTCTGAAATACGTGCCTTTTGAACTTGAAGGTTTTAAGCGTGAAAGCGTAGCGATAAGTTCAGCAATGTTTTCTTGAATTTTCTCAGGTGCAAAAGAAACTTTGCCTATGCTTGTATGCACAATGCCAGTTTTATCTACACGAAAATCAATCTTACCTGCCTTTACTTCCGTTACTGCCTTGCCTACCTCCATAGTTACAGTACCCGATTTGGGGTTTGGCATCAAGCCACGAGGTCCCAAGATTTTACCAAGCTTACCTACCTTAGCCATAGCTGTAGGCATAGTAATGATAACATCTATATCTGTCCAGCCTTGCTCGATTTTTTGGATATAATCATCAAGCCCTACGTGGTCAGCACCCGCGTCTTTTGCCTCTTGTTCTTTATCAGGCGTACACAACACCAATACGCGAACGGTTTTGCCTGTCCCATGAGGGAGAGCTACAGTACCGCGTACCATTTGGTCAGCCTTACGAGGATCGACTCCAAGCCTCACATCAATATCTACAGACGAATCAAATTTTGTGAAAGTAAGATCTTTCAACATATTTGTTGCATCTTGTAAAGAAAATGATTTAGCGAGGTCAAATTTTTGGAGAACCTCTTTGCGTTTTTTCGTTAATCTTGCCATAATTCAAGGATAGACTATGCTTTTTCAGCTTCTGTTTCCCAAGGCGCAGTACCTGTTACTTTTATACCCATACTGCGAGCGGTACCAGCTATCATCTTCATAGCTGATTCAATAGTAAAAGCGTTCAAATCGGGCATTTTGGTTTCAGCGATAGTTTTCACTGCGTCCCAATCTACTGAGCCAACTTTTTTACGGTTGGGTTGGTCTGAACCTTTTTGTATTTTCGCCGCTTGTAGTAAGAGGATAGCGGCGGGGGGAGTTTTTACAACAAAGTCAAAAGACTTATCTTTGTAGTAAGTTATGAGTACAGGAAGGACAACACCTGGTTTTTCTTGCGTTCTTGCATTGAATTGCTTGCAAAATTCCATGATATTGATACCCTTGCTACCAAGCGCAGGACCAATAGGAGGTGCAGGATTAGCTTGTCCACCTTTTACTTGTAACTTTACGTACCCAGCTACTTCTTTCATAGCGTTTTTTAAAAAGGGGTTCGAAAAATGGTTAATGTATAGAACTTCATACAGACAAATATTCTCTGCAAGAAGCGAGCGATTTCTGGCAACTTGTATGGAAGCAATAGGCAAAAGTTCATCTCAATATACCTATAGTACAAGCGTACAAAAATATTTTTTTTATTTCTTATTCAACTTTTTCAACTTCTGCATAGCCCAGTTCGGTAGGCGTATCTCTACCAAATACTTTGATAATGACATTGAGCTTTTTGCGTTCCTCGAATACGTTTTCAATAATACCTATCATATCTACAAAAGGACCATCTATGATTTTTACAATCTCTCCTACGAGAAAACTACCTTGCATAGTTGCACCCTTTTCTATTTCGTCATCTACTTGTCCCAAGAGGCGTTTTACTTCTGCAGGTCTGAGGGGAGTGGGCTTTACGCCATCTATTTTAGACTTGCCTTCCAATCCCAAAAAACCAAGCACACCGGGTATATTTAATATCACAGCACTTGCTTCGGCAGCCGTTAAGTCTGCCTGCACAAGCATATAGCCAGGAAAGAAAATCTTTTCGCGGGTATATTTTTTACCATTGCGTACTTCTATGATAGTTTCAGTAGGAATAAGCACTTGGGCTATAAGTTCCGCTAACTTTCTACGGTTAATCTCACCTTCTAAATACCCTTTTGCTTTTTTCTCTTGACCCGAAACAGCGCGTACAACGTACCATTGCAAATCTGCCATAATATTGCGTTTGGGGGTTTAGCCTAAAATGTTTGATAAAACCAATTGAGTATTCTGTCAAAGCCCAAATCTATGATGCCTATTACTATAGCAAATATAATAGAAGCAACTATGACAAGAAACGAATTGCCCTGCAATTCGCTGTATTTTGACCAAGAAACCTTTGTCATCAGTTCCTCATAAGAGCCTTTTAAGAAATTAAGAACTTTCATTTTCTGTATATAGGTTAGAAAACTTAGTCCCCTTGCGGGGACTAAGTTTGGCATTGGCACGGGAGGCAGGGATCGAACCCGCAACCTACGGTTTTGGAGACCGCCACTCTACCAGTTGAGCTACTCCCGTATTTTTTATTTTAGATTTTTAGGTTTACGATTTTAGATTGGCATATTCGTCAATCTAAAATCGTAATTCTAAAATTATATTAAAGCAATATTTCTGTAACCTGACCAGCACCGATAGTGCGTCCACCTTCACGGATTGCAAAGCGAAGACCTTTTTCTAATGCTATAGGGTTGATAAGTTTCACTGTGATAGTGATGTTATCACCAGGCATTACCATTTCTACGCCTTCAGGCAAGAACATTTCGCCTGTAACGTCTGTGGTACGCATATAGAACTGAGGGCGGTATTTGTTGAAGAATGGCGTGTGACGACCACCTTCTTCTTTTGACAATACGTACACTTCGGCTCTGAACTCAGAGTGAGGTTTTACTGAACCCGGCTTGCAAATAACCATACCACGACGGATTTGGCTTTTTTCAACACCACGAAGCAACAAACCTACGTTATCACCTGCTTCACCTCTGTCAAGGATTTTGCGGAACATTTCCACACCAGTTACAACAGATTTCAAGTTTTCAGCACCTAAGCCAAGTATTTCTACAGGCTCTCCAGAGTTGATAACACCACGCTCAATACGACCTGTAGCTACAGTACCACGACCTGTGATAGTAAATACGTCTTCTACGGGCATCAAAAATTCTTTTTCAGTGGCACGAGTAGGGATAGGAATATAGCTATCTACTGCCGCCATTAGTTCGTCAATCTTAGCTACCCAAGCGGCTTCTCCATTTAAGCCACCCAAAGCCGAGCCTTGAATTACAGGAATATCGTTGCCGGGGAATTGGTAGAAACTCAACAAATCACGAACTTCCATTTCTACAAGTTCAAGCAATTCGGGGTCATCAACCAAATCGACTTTATTCATGAACACTACAAGTGCAGGTACACCTACTTGGCGTGCCAATAGTATGTGTTCGCGTGTTTGAGGCATAGGACCATCTGTAGCTGCTACCACGATTATCGCGCCATCCATTTGTGCCGCACCCGTTACCATGTTCTTTACATAATCCGCGTGACCAGGGCAGTCCACGTGTGCATAGTGACGGTTTACAGTAGAATATTCTACGTGCGTAGTGTTGATAGTGATACCGCGTTCTTTTTCTTCTGGAGCATTATCGATTTGCGAGAAGTCTTTTTTCTCTGCCAAACCTCTTTCAGACAACACTTTAGTGATTGCGGCAGTCAAAGTAGTTTTGCCGTGGTCAACGTGTCCAATTGTTCCTATGTTTACGTGAGGTTTCGAGCGGTCAAACTGTTCTTTAGCCATTGTAAAAGTCCTATTTAGGGTTTAAAAATAAATTGAGTACAAAATTAAATAATGTGAGCCAACGAAGGGAATTGAACCCTCGACCTACTCCTTACCAAGGAGTTACTCTACCCCTGAGCTACGTCGGCTGGTAGATTTACGATTTTTAATTTTAGATTTACGATTTTTGTTAGCCTAAAATCATTATTCTTTTTTACTAAAAAAGTTTACCATTTTATCTTATATAAAACAGCAAACTTTTGATTATTTGGAGCGGGCGACGAGGTTCGAACTCGCGACCTATAGCTTGGAAGGCTATCGCTCTACCAACTGAGCTACACCCGCTTATATCATAATTTGTGGGATAAGATGGATTCGAACCACCGTAGACGTACGTCAGCAGATTTACAGTCTGCCCCATTTGGCCGCTCTGGTATTATCCCTTGTTTTTGTTTGTGGGTGCAAAGTTAGATATAGTTTTTTTAAACACCAAATATTTTTGAAAAAAAAGCTGTATTTTTTTAAAAAAGCGTTTGATGTGTGATATTTGTGTAGCTTTGCGGTATGTTTTTATTTATTTTATTACAATTTATGCCTGATGGAGCTCCTTTTTATGCCGAAACGCAGGCAAGTGCATGGATAAAAGAGCCTTGGAACGCGGTGTCTTCACTTACTTTTTGGCTTCCTGTTTTTTATTGGGCAGGCAAGTTACGAGGTAAATACCATCAGCATTGGTTTTTGAGTGCTTGCCTGCCCCTGCTGTTTTTGGGAGGGTTGGGGAGTGCGCTTTTTCATGGTTTTCGGGTTTCGCGCTTTTTACTGTGGTTAGATGTCTTGCCTACGTTGGTTATTTTTGTCGGGCTTACGCTTTATTTTTGGCAGAAAATATTGCCCAATGTTTGGGCTTTGGTAGGTTTGGTGGGTACTATTTTGGTTTTGCAAGGTTTGGTAATGACTATTTTTGAGCCTGCTGTGGCTGTGAATTATTCGTATATTATTCGTGGAACAGCGTTGTTCTTGCCTGCCGCTTTGTTGCTGAAGCGTATAGCTTATAAAGGAACTTTGTTGTTGTTTTTGGCGATTGGATTTTTTATCTTAGCTATAGTATTTAGGTCTGTAGATAAAGCACCTTTTATGTTGCAGATATTTTCGATGGGTTCTCACTGGCTTTGGCATCTTTCTACAGTCGTGGGCGCATTTTATTTGGCAGAGTTTTTATATCGCTTGCCTTCTTGGGAGGCTAAGGTATCTTAGGAACGAGTAAAAAATAACTTGCTAATTTTGTTAATCTTTTGCGCTCATGTTTCGTTGCAATAATCATTACAAAACAAGGCTTTGCGCTTCTATTGCGCCTTACCTAAACCCAAAATATCGCACAAAATCCTTATCATCTTATTTTTTACTCGTTGCTTAAGATTTTACTACACTTGATTCCAACCTTCTTGCGACTTGTGGTGTCTTTAAGTTATAAACCCAAAACTGTATTGATATGTGTAGAAAAATACTTTTTATCATTTTGCTGCCTTTGATAGCAGAAGTTTTGATGGCTTGTTGTAAATGTGATGCTACTATTGTGAGCTATTACACGCACACAAAAATTTCCGTTCTGAATCTTGACAACAGTGGTGCATCTGCTTCAGTAACATCTGCAAGTTCCGTCCTCAAAACAGCTTATGGGATTCGGCTAAAATTATTCAGAGAACAGACGGCGTGCCTGAACCCACAAAAAACGTTTTTTATTTCTACTGCTCAAGCGTTTAAATGCGATTGTGGGGTTGACTCGCTTTTACTTCGAGATAGCATAACAGCTATCAAGGTGTTTACTATGTATGATTTTGACAATAATCATTTGGCAAATGCAGACGTATCTGACTATTTCAAAGTCTATAAACCATATTCTTTTTCAAAGATTGCGGATTATTTAAAATCTTCTAAAGAAGTTCAATTTTATATTGAGAAATTTCTGGAAGTAGATATTGATTTACTCTTGATGAATCCGCCTGCACTCAACACCCAACATAAATTCAAAGTCCAAGTTACTTTTTCAGATGGACGAATTTTAGTCCAAGAAACGCCTGCCATTGATTTAATTTTATGAAAAAAACGCTGCTATCATTTTTATTTTTTGTGCAAACATTTTTCTTGTTTGCACAAGATTACGATTCCTTGCGTTACAAGTCAGAATGTCAAATAAGAACTTCTGTTGGGTTATGTTTGCCTTTGACAAGATTGCAAAAAGGAACAGCTACAGATTATTTGCTTGAGTTTGATGACAGGACTTTTTCTTGGCAAATTTCCCTTGCCTACTTTTTTCATAAACATTGGGGCGTGGAAGGCAATTTCCAAATAAATACCTCAAAAAATATGTCAAAACGGAGTGATAAATTTTTCCAAGTTGTCCAAAATGAGTATAGCCAAGATTACTATCTAATTCCACCAACACTGCCTTACTTTAAAGAAATCAATGCGATTAAAAAACTTTCTTTGGGCATAATATATAGGCTTGAAGTACGCCGTTTTGTTTTTTATCCTAAGTTTTCTATAGGTATAACTTCATTTCGTAGCAATCAAGAGCGCATTCATTTGAAACAAAAAAATACCAATAATGTTTTAAAACTTGATTACTTGCCTACTCAGGGTAAAAATAGAGGTTTTAAAGACCCTTTCATGTTGGCTACCTCCGCTTTATTGGGATATAAACTCAAGAAATGGTTATTTCTAAATGTAGATATTTTGTTATCACATTACAAAACAAATAAGAACTTTACCAAAACTACTACTGATTTGAATACTATGCAAACAACCTCAGAAGATATACCATATAAGAAACATATTTTCAATTTGACTTTGGGAACAGGGCTGATAATCGCTATATGAGTAAGTGGTTCTCTGGCAATTTTTGTGGAGGAGAAAAAGAGCGTACTTTGTCATCATGAGCAAATCACGAGATTATTCGCTTCGCTCACAATGATAAAATCGGTACTTCCACAAAAATTGTCAGACAACCGTTATTTTTTACTCATTCCTTAAAGACCTCAACCCTTAAAAAACCAAAACTGAACGATAGAAACCAACAGCACACCCAACAAAATGCGGTAAGTCCAAAGCTCGGCTTGGGTACTTTTCAGCGAAAATCTCGCGCCAAGATACGCACCTATGCTCTGCCCTACAGCCGTAAAAAGTCCCCACTGCCAATCCACTTGCCTGCACCACACAAAAATAAACAACACAGGCAACGAATAAAATGCCAAAATCAAGAGCTTCAGTGCGTTCGCATCTTTTGTACTATAGCCTGCGCCCAGCACCAAAGAAGCTAACAAAAATATACCTACACCGCCTTGCAAAAAACCACCATAAAAACCACTCGCTACCATAGCCAGCGTAGTAACCCACGTGATAGTGAGGTGTGGATTGTTCTCTTTTTTTAGCCAACGTTCGGGCTTCATAGCCACTATGCCCAGCATCAAAAACAACAAAATCCCAATACAAAACTCCAATGTTTTGGGGGATATTTGAGTAGCTACACCCGCGCCCGCTATAGCTCCAAGCAGGCAAGGTGCGATGACGTGATAGGCAAAAGGCGGAAATTTGGGCTGTTTACTGAAAAAAGTTATCGCTCCAGTGAGGCTTTGAAAAAGGATAGCCACGCGATTTGTGCCATTTGCTATGTGGGCAGGCAAGCCAAACGCCATCAAAAGTGGTATCATGATAAGACTTCCACTTCCCACCAAAGTATTGATGAAGCCAATGACAATGCACAGGATAAAAACCAAAAAATATTCCATTATTTCTGCGCGACAAGTCCGAGCCTCACGGCTTTACGATAGGCTTCTTCCTCTTGGGGAGAAAGGACAAATTTTTCTAAAGATTTTTGGCGCGTGATGGCTAACTTTGCGCAAGCTTGCGCAATACGACTTACTACGATAGGGTTGCAAGAAGCCAAAAAATCATGGTAACTCATCTCTTTAGCAAAAAGCTGTTTTGCTTTATTGAGCATATCTATCGTCCCTTGTGCGCCCAATAGCTCATAGATATAAGCCGTCAGAGGCGACCGCCTCATGTCAAAACCTCCGTCATTGTTTCTGCCTATAGTTAGGATTTCTAATACTTTGGGATTGCAAGGCTGTTTTTCTGTAGGATTCAGAGGCACGAGATAGTCTTCTGCGTGTTCTACATCAAGCGACTTTTCAGAGCGAATACTTCCTATCAGTAGCGCAAGCGGTACATCTCCGCCTGTTTCCATTGCCAAGGCTTCAAAGAGCGTAGCCGAGCAGAGCTTGGCGGCTAAATATTCGCGGGCTATGGCGATATTGCGTTGTGCTTGGTGGGTAAGTTTCGCACACTCTACGTGCGTGGGGACGTTTTTGTATTGATGAAATATATTGCGCGGCTTTAGATTTTTGAAAAATAATTCCGTTTTCATTAGTCCTTCGCGGTAGCCTGTAGTGGAGTAGCTAAAATTCTCTGCATTTTTCAGGCTGGTATTGCCTTCATAGATAAGTAGCCATGTATTATCCAAAAAATCCACTGTATTGGAGAAAGCAAAATTGCTTACATCAGTATTTGCAACAGACACAGAAGCGTGGATAATATCGTCTATATGGGCTATGTCAAGGTCTAATTGATGTGTTTCGGCTACTTTATTCAGGCGTTTTTCTATAATTTCAAAATTAGAATTGCCATGTTCATCAAATCCCCGAAAAGGAATCGTAGCTTCTATACAGCACGCTATTTTGGCTAATTGCTCGCGTGAAAGATAGGACGAAAGACAATGCAAGGCTATCAAAGCACTCAAAAATTCATTCAATCCACCATAAATGTTTGGTTTGTCGCCCACTTTAAAATCAAAAATATCCAAAAGCATCTGCCACCACGCAGGCAAGTCAGGGGACTTGGGCATCAAGACGACCTGTGTATCAATGACTTGGATATAGTTTTTGGCGATTTTTTTGGTGTATGGGTGAAAGCCGTTATCTACCTGATAATACACCATGTCATGAAAAAGACACGCCAATACCTGCAAAGGCTCTGAAAAAGGCGCGGCTACCATAAAAATATGCTCGACATTATGAAACTTCCGCATCTGTCCGCTCATAGTATCATGAATCAAAATAGCTATCCCTTCTAATTCAGTATCTGAAATAGAAATTTGCAAGGCATCAAAACATTCCTTCAAACGAATAATGAGCGCGTTTATGGGAGCTTTTTTCATTAGCGGATAACCTTAGAGAGATTTACGAATTAAGATATAAGATTATAAATTTTTGATTATCAATACGTTGTAGAAATAAAAAGCTATTTATTCAATTCTTATTACTTCTAATAATTAAAAACGAAAACTATGCCAACATTCTCACGTGGGTTTAGTTCTAAAAAGTTTGCTAAATTATGGTTAATTTTTTAATTTTTCAAATATTCTTTAATTTCTCTCTTTAAACTTTCATATTCGGCTATTTTTTGGGCTTTTTTGTAGTATTCGCGTGCCATTTTGGGATTGCCTTCTTGGTGCGCTATACGCCCAAGCCCTGTATAAGCAAAGGCTACATAATCTTGGCTGTAGCGTGTATCATATACCTCGTATTGTGTGGCTTCGCGGTAGGCAAGTTTGGCTTGCGCAAAATTCTTATAGTATTTTTCTTGCACAATTCCTTTGAGTGCGTTTGCACCTATAGCATATACTGTTTCAGTGCGTGTTTGGTATTTGGGATAGCAAAGTTCGGCTTCGGCGTATCTGCCAAGTGCTACTAAATGTTCGGTATATTTTAGCCAAAAAAACGGGTGTTGTGGATAAAGCGTTACGAGTTTGTAGGCAGAATCTAAGGCTGTATAAGGATTTTGTTCATATTTGGCATAGATGCTACAAAGGTACAAAAGCGACTCCACGCGGCTAAATTGGCTGATTTGAGAGGCTAAAAACAGTTTTTGTAAGCCTTCTTGCCTATTGCCATCAGGGAAGAATGCCATCACAGGCTTTGCTATAGGGTGCGTTTGGGGATATTGGTCTGCATAATACTTGTAAAGCCCTGTCGAGAAATGAAAATCTGGCAAAACATGGCTGAGGTCAAAGCCCTTTTTCATGTACGTGAACGCCTTGCGCCCATAGCCGACTGAACTCATGAAGTCGCCACTCTCAGACTCATGCAATGCCAAAAGTGAATAACCCATCATCGCAAAAAAAATACCTTCCACGTCTGCACTGTTTTTCTTAAGCATTGCCAAAGACAAGGTTACACAACTGTTTAGGTGTTTTTCATAAGTAGGGTAGGCATTTTTTTGTTTTGTAAGTGGGAAGTTTTCCCAAGAAATGATATAAGCCTTCAGAAATGGATAAACTGGGTGCGTGGGATAGCGCGTATAAATGCGCTCTGTAAGACTCTCGGCGGTGCTATACTGTAGCAGATATACGTTTTGTAGGACTTGGGAGGCAAGTTGTTGGGTGGCTTGGTCTTGCATGATTTGCGCCCTTGCCTGCCCAGTCAGCACTGCTACGAACCAAAGAAAAAATAGGCTTCTCATGGGTTTTGTGGTTTTATTTTGGAGGAGGAAGCTGAATATCTAATCTATGCTAAAATTATTTTAACTAAATGATTGAAAATCAGTATTTTAAATATTTCATATCTTTTGTCTGAGCATTCACACTGCACATACGCAAGGACAAATTTGAAAATCAACTCCCCTCTACGCGCACGCCAATTACCAAAATATCGTCTATCTGTTCGTATTCAAACATCCACGTCTGGATAGTATGCTCAAGGAGTTCAAATTGTTCAGACATGGACTTCTCAAAATTATTGGCAAAAAATGCCTGCATCTGCTTCGTAGAGAATTTTTTGGCTTTTTCACCTCCGAATTGGTCTGGTAACCCATCAGAATACAGATAGAAGTTAATCGGCTCATCTATAGGTATGACGTGGCGTGTAAAAATCTTTTCCTCCTCATTGTATTGCGCCCCTCCGATTCCGAATCTATCACCTCTGATAAGATTTGCCTCACCTTGCTTTACATAGATAAGCCCATTTTTTGCCCCCGAAAACTCAATCACATTTTGGTTCGGATTCACGACACAGATAGCCATATCCATACCGTCAGCATTTTCCCCTGCATCTTGTTTGAGTGCGTGCCTGATAAGCAAATCAAGCTCTTGCAAAATAAGCTGGGGTTGTGTAACGCCTTCAGTATTCACGATTTGCTCAAGATACGCATCACCCATCATACTCATGAACGCGCCAGGAATGCCATGCCCCGTACAATCTATAGCCGCTATGATTTTTTTACCTTCTACAAAACCCTTGAATACCGACACTTTGCCCTCGCCTATGTGCGGGTCTTTCGAGAATCTCGGCTCCATATTCGTTTCTGCAAACCAATAAAAATCTCCCGAAACCTTCTGCAAAGGCTTCCAAAGTACAAAAGAGGCAGGAAAAGCCGCCTGAATATGCGCCATAGCAGGCAACATCACGCGCTGAATACGACTTGCATAATCGATGCTATCGTTCAGGTCAGTATTATGTTTTACAAGAAGTTGGTGTGTGATTTCAAGTTTTTTGCTACTTTCTACCAATTCGTGTGTGCGGTCTGTTACTATCTGCTCGAGGCGTTCTTTTTGTTTGCGTAGATTGCGGGTATAAATCGCTATGATGCCATAAATCAATAAGATAGCCACCGAAATATAGAAAAATAACGCCAAAATGCCATAATACCAAGGCTCCAATACCCTGAATCTGTAAGAAGCCAAAAGACTTTCTTCGCCATAGACATTGCGGGCTTTTACATAGAAGCAGTACGTACCCGCAGGCAAGTGCGTATAACTTCGCTTATTTTCCCTTGTCCACGCAGACCATTTGTCGTCTTTGTGCTTGCCTGCCCAGTACGACTTTTGGTAAGATTCTAAATGATAACTGTATTCGGTTCTTTTCTCCAAATCATAAAAAGAAGCGGCACAACTAAACGCTATCTCGAACGTTTCTTCGTAGCTGAAGGCAGGCAAGTGGCTTACATTTTGCTGGAGCGTGATGCGTCTGTTATTGTTTTTGTCTTGCTCAAAAAACGTCCCACCAAAGATAGTGGAGTCGCCTTTTAGTTTTATTTCGCGGATAAGTGTCCTAAAGGTCGTGGTACTTTTGTGGGGTTGTGCCATATCGTACCGATACAAGCCGTCTGTACCGCCTATCCAAAGCCTATTTTGGGCATCAGCATAAAGCGTAGGCTCGCTAAATTCGGGCAATCTTCGGACTACGCCCTCGTTCCAGCTATATTCCTTGCCTCCCGCTTTGGGTTGAAAAAAACCAAGATGATGTTTGCGCGTATCGCGGTCTATAGTCCAAATACTTTGTTTGGCATCTATGGCTAAATGATACGCACCTCTTTTTTCGGTCGTGAAATATTTTTGCCAAAGCGGACTTAGCTCAAAGACATCTTTTTCGGGTAGGTAAGCAAAAAGCCCTTGCGGAGAAGCCACCAAAAGTGTGTTTTGGTGCATATACAGCCTTGATTCGCGGAGGGTAGGCAAGCCTTCTGGGGCGCGGTAAGGTTTGCGCATCACTTTGCGGTCAGCCTCCCAATAGACCTTGTAAGTTCCATCTGTAAAGGTACTTATCCAAAGCTCGTTTGGATTTTTGGGTGATTCCAAAATACTTATGACTTCTTGTGTGATGTCTTGAAAGTTCCT
Source organism: Cytophagales bacterium (assembly GCA_013298105.1). Taxonomy (GTDB): domain Bacteria; phylum Bacteroidota; class Bacteroidia; order Cytophagales; family Microscillaceae; genus RDXI01. Next base: position 6,568 of record JAAFJK010000336.1, on the reverse strand, counting down.
ATCTGTGAGCCAACTTCCCTGCCTGTAGGCAAGGCTCAATAGTCCGCCCTTTTGTCCTACATACAATATTTCGGGTGTGTGGATAGACTGATGCAGGCTTCTGATGGCTTTTTTGCTGGCTTGGATAAGGTTAGCTTGCCTGCCCTGCACCTCAAAAATACCTTCATTCGTCCCTGCCAAGAGCTTTTCAGTACCGTCAGACATTTTAAATAATTCAAAAATCCAACTTTCTACATTGGAGATGTTTTGGAGAGGCTCGAGGCGGTCTGTAGATTTATCAAGCACAAAAAGCCCAAGCGAAGTGGCTATGTAAGTTTCACCTTTGAAAGTACGGACATCACGCACTGCCCCGCGCAGTCCGCGCGTTTCGTCCCATGCCCGTATCGGGCAATAATAACTCACGTGATTGATGCCGTTGTCGAGCGCAAACCAAAGCATATTGTCGGTACTGAGGTAGGCGGCGCGTACATTTTCGTCAGTAAGTCCTGTATTTTTGTCAAAAGTTTCTAAGATTTTACCTTGGGCATCTATCACTATCGCGCCTGCTTTGCGGGTACAAAGGACGGTTTTGCCATCAGGCAAAGAAGCCCCACTATAGACTTGGTTTTTTTGAATGAATGTATCTGCTTCACAATCCCACTTCTCGATGGACACTCTGCCGTTTGGGTGGTGTTCGAGAATAAAAAGCCCTTTTTCGCGCGTGGCTACAAGTATCTTGTGGGTAGAGAGCGAAATCATAGCATATACGCGCGTACCTGCAAGTTCCTTGCCTGCCTCAGAGGGAAGCAAGGTCTGTTGGTCAAGGGTAAAAAGTCCCAATTTTCGGCTATGCACCCACATTTTTTGGTGGACATAGAAAGTAAGGAAAAAATCGCTATCAGCTGTGGGCGTATTGAGGACGGTTATTGTCTTTTTTTGGTAAGGTTCATAGCCAAAAAGGTGCGTATCTGTTTGAAAATACACCATATTGGGCGTAACCTGCACACTCCAAACGTCTTCAAACTGCCTATCTGGGGGCAGAAGGGCGTGCAAAGATTGAAACTCCATCATGCCTACGGCATTGGGTGCAAGATAACCAAACTCGCCTACCCCACCCACATAAATACGCCCATCTTCGGCTACACAAATGGCGCGGACGGGTTCGTTGTTGGGCAGTGTAAAAAGTTTCCAATCTATGCCATCATATTCCAATACACCTTGGTCATTGGCAAAGTACATCATACCACGTTTATCTTGCCCAATGCCCCAGTTTTGGACTGCACTCCCATACACACGCGCGGGATAGGCTTGCACAAAAGGCTTACCTACCTTTTGGGCTACTACAGCACAGAGGGTAGGCAAGTATAAGATAAGGAAGACCAAGATATGCTTTTTCACTCAATCAGCGTATAATTTTGCAAAAATACAAAAAAAGCGTGAGTGTTTTATATTTTTTAGAAATTATAGAAAAGTTACTGCGTTTTATTTTGACTTTCTTTTGTTTTTTTTGTATATTTGTGAAAAATAAACGTATGTTATCATAAATATTTTGGAAAAAGTGTTATTTGAATGAATAGGTACATAAAAAGACAAAACGACAAAAAATAAAAAGATGCGAACTATCAAAAAAGGTAAATGTTTAGCCCCCTGCCCCAAAGGGGAGAATTATCTCCAATTTTCGCCTATTTTAGTGTTTTGGTAGGCAAGTTTAAATCCAAACTTACACAAAAACTCCCCTTTATTCATTAACCCCATACCAATTTACGCGCATGAAGCGTTTTTTTTTATCGTCTTTTTGGTGCATCGTAGCCATCTCTTGTGCTTATGCACAAAAAAATGATTCCCTCTTTGTAAAAAAAATCTATGAAACCGCCCTCACAGAACCCAAAGGCTACGAATGGCTCGAGTATTTATGCAAAAAAATTGGGGCAAGACTCTCTGGCTCGCCTCAAGCAGCCGCGGCAGTAGAGTTTACAAGACAGGTCATGGATACGCTTGGACTCGACCGCGTATATCTGCAAGAAGTGAAAGTACCACGTTGGACAAGGGGTAGGCAAGAAAAGGCACACGTTACTCACTCTGCCCGCTTTGCTACACTGCCTTTGCGGGTGTGTGCTTTAGGCAATGCCGTAGGTACAGGTGCAAAGGGCTTAGAGGCAAAAATCATAGAAGTAAAGCACTTCAAAGACCTTACCTCCCTTACGCACGCACAAGTGGCAGGTAAGATAGTTTTCTTCAATAATGTCATGGAGCAAAAACACATCAACCCTTTTACCGCTTATGGACTGGCAGGGGAGGCAAGGCGCAATGGAGCTTCTGAAGCCGCCAAATTGGGCGCAAAAGGCGTAATTGTACGCTCACTTACACCCAATCTTGATGAATTTCCACATACAGGCTCACTCCGCTATGCCCTGAATGTCCCCCAAATCCCTGCCATCGCGATAGCTACCATAGATGCTGAAGCCCTCAGCAACGCCCTAAAAACAGAACCCGATTTGCAAATATACTTTGAAACGCACTGCAATATGCTTCCCGATGTCATCTCCCACAACGTGATAGGCGAACTCAAAGGCTCGGAAAAACCTGAAGAAATCATCTCGATAGGCGGACATTTGGACTCTTGGGATTTGGCAGAAGGGGCGCATGATGATGGTGCAGGCTGTATGCAGACTATAGATGTCGCTCGATTGTTCAAACAACTGAATATCAAACCCAAACGAACCATTCGTTTTGTGATGTTCATGAACGAAGAAAACGGGCTACGCGGTGGACAAAAATATGCCCAAGAAGCTGAAAATAACAAAGAAAAACATATTTTAGCCCTCGAAACAGATGCAGGAGGATTTACACCCAAAAGCATAGGCATAGGTGATGAAGCCCAAGCCGCGCAAGTCCGAAAGATGCGCTTGTGGCAACCACTTTTTGTGCCGTATGACATTACCTTAAAGCAAGGCGGAGGAGGCGCAGACATTTCTACTTTGCGCCCATTGGGTACTGTTTTGAGTGGGTTACAGCCAGATGCCAATCGCTACTTTGACTACCATCACACTTCACAAGACAATTACGAAACTGTGAATAGGCGCGAAATGCAATTAGGGACAGCCACTATAGCCGCCTTCATTTATTTGGTGGCGGAATATGGTATTTGAACGCCTTGCTAATTTTTTGTTCGTGCTTCGTGTCCCCCACGAACCACCTTTCTACGCTCAAAAAAGTTGTTTCCAGGTACCTTTCCAAAAGTTATAGCGTAAAGTGCTGGGGAGCGCGAGCCAAAAATATTTATTCACATTCACAGCAAAAGAAGGTTGCATATAACAGTTGATAGCGCAACCTTCACATTTTTCGTGTTTTCCTTCGAGGGCTACAAGTTGCTGGACTTTGGGGGAGTGATAGAGTTCATAAAGGTTGTCTTCTATCGGAAGCTCCTCCAAACCCAAATGATAACAAGGCATCACAAGTTTGTTTTCGGGCGAGATGACAAGCGTAGTCGTACCTGCTTTGCAGACAGGCTTATCGATATGATTTCCACCATCAAGGCGCAGTTGCACAAAAGCATCATTGAGGTAGATTTTTCTTTTTTTGCCGAGTTTGCGCAAAGTCTTGAGCGCGTCTTGCGATAGTCCGCCTTGCGTTTCTACTTGATTGTATTCAAAAACGGGGTTTAGAATCAATACCAAATCATTGGGTAGCGTGATTTGTTCATAGACTTGGATTATCTCAGGGATATTCTGCTCAAAGACCGTAAATAAAATATCAGGCTTTTCGCCCAACTTTTTGGCTATTTCTATAGACTGCATCAGGAAGTCATAACACGCCACGCCGCGCCCTTTGTCGTGTTTTTCTTTGTCAATAGAATCCAGCGAAAAATGCAACATATCCACGCGCCCACGCAATTTTTCAGCATATTTGGGATATAAAAGCGCGTTTGTAGTCAGGGTAGTGATGAATCCCATTTGCTTTGCCATCTCCAGCATTTCTGGCAGTTGTCGGTGCAGGAGTGGCTCTCCGCCTGTGAAATCTATGACCTTCACGCCAAGTTTTCGGAGGGCAGGCAAGTTTTGCTGTACGTTCTCAAGCGTAATGTAGGGCGAAGGCTTTTCCCAAATATCACAAAAAGCGCAGGAGGCATTGCAACGGTAAGTTACATAATAATTACAAAGTACAGGCTTTTTACGGATAAGCATGGCGTGGGTTTCGTTTTTCAGGATTGATAACTACTTTTTATTTTTTTCCTTGCTCAATAGGATAGGGTTTAAAACCCTATCCTATTGAGCAAGGAAAAAAATGACTTTATTTAGTTTTTGTTCCCAAGTAGATTTAAGTTAGTTTTTTAAAGTCGCTTTGAACCAAAGCAATACATCTAAGAGCGCGTAGCCCAAAGATTTTATCAAATAGGGACTTGGTAAAGGTGCATTTTTATGTAAATAAAAACTTCCCACACTCCAAATAGCTTTTGTCAAAGGGTGTATATTATCGGGCTGTAAGGTAGGAAAGTCATTACGCAAAGAATCATATACTTTGCGTATGTTTACCAATGTATCGCGTGTTAAGCCATCATTTTCAAGGTCTTTCAGGTAGGCAAGGGCATCATTTTTGATACTTGTATATTTAGCGTTTTCAAAAACTGCTAATACATCAGCATATTTGCGTTCTATGCGGTAGGTGTCGCTGTGGGCTGCTGTTTCTTTCAGGTAAGTAAACAATTCTGCATGGTCTGTTCCTTTCCTGAAAATACGCGCTTTGATGGCATTGAGTTGTGGCGACAGGTAATTTTGTGGAAAGTCAAAACCTGTGTAAACTGCTACAGGCAAGAAGCATTGGGTTTTATGCTCAAATTCAGCCAAAAGGCGCAACCCTTCTGAAAGTGCATCGTCAGTGGGATTGTGGTCATTGTCTTGTTCTGCTTGTGTTTTCCAGCATTTGGCATCAAGCACAAGTGCGTGATATTGGGAAAAACTACGGTTTAGTTCTGCAAAACCTGCTTCATAATTGCAAAAATAGGTTATCTCGATGCTTTCATCTTTGGCATTGCGTTGTAGTTTTTTGCAAATAGTTTCTTCTTCATCATCAATCAGTAAAACCTTGATATTCATAGAGATAGGTTATGAAATGGGTAAAAGTATTTCTAATATAACAGGGAATTCGGCTTGGGTGTTATGCAAAGCAACAGCGCGAAATTTGCCCTTGTGGAGTTTTACTACTTTATTTATCCAAAAACCGCCAATGCCTGAACCTTTGGTTTTGCCTGAAGCGTAGGAAAGTAAAATATAACTATCAAAATCGAAGCCTTGTGGAAATGCTTTGCCATTGTTTTTATACAGAATTTTTACAAAATCTTGCTCATTTTCTTGTACCAAACTACACACAAATACGACCTTATGCGCCTTGCCTGCCTGCACAAAACCATGTTTTTCCGCATTACCTAAAAGGTTGCGCATAGCTTCTTTGAACGCTTCACGGTCTAAAGGCAAGTGTATAGTTGTTTCTTCACTTATGACTTCTATAGTATAATGCTTATTTTGTGCTAAAGGTTTGACTTCATTTTCTAAAAACTGCAAAAGATTAGTTTCTAATAAATTGGGTTGTTGTTTTTGCAAATAACGTTCAGTCAAAGAAAACATATCTGCCGACTCGCGCAAACCTTTGTAAAATGAAGCCAATACTTCTTCTAAAGCCTCATCTTTCGCAATATTGACTAACTTGTTTTTCAAATAATCAAAATCAAGCAAAAGTCCTGCAAACTTATTATTCAAGTTGTGGGTCATTACACTGATGATTTTCTCGGTTAGGTTTTCGTTAGTTTTGTCTGCGAGTTGTAATTTAGTCAGTGTTTCCCCTTGATTATCAATTAGTTGAGTAATAATAACTTCTGCTGAAAGTCTATTATTTTTTACCAAATCTACTAAATACCTTAAATTTTTAGGATTTCCTTGCGTATATTGGTATATTTTTTTGATATATTTATCTTCAAATTGGCTAAAAAAGCCATTCAAAAGTGCCTTACTTTCTTCAAAATTAAAATAAGTCAAGCAAATTTCTGCAAATTTTTGTGTTATGGGATATTTATTTCCCTCAAAATCTTCAACTTGATATAAAAAACTTTCGTTTATGCTGTCTATACTAATAGTTTCATAATTTGCATCTTGAAACAAGTTAAAAGTATTGAAACAAAGGAACAAGACAGACTGATTATTGAGAAAATCTGTATAGCTAATCCATTCTTCGCCTAAATCTTCAAATACGCATAAAGTTATAGTTGAACTATGTTCCTCTATTTCAAAATCATGCTGAAAATCATTTTTTTGCATATTTTGTACTGCATAATAAATATTTTTACCTCGTTGCTTGGTTACAATGTCTATATCATCTCTAAAAATATCTAATTTTTCTTTATTCTGTATTATTTCGAGTGTTCTTACGGCAATATCATCACAAGTGCCATCACTAAATTCAATACGAGTTCTTTCTGCACAAAAGAAATTTAATAAAACCACTTCAGGACACATCTCTTGCGCCACTTCGAGCAGTTTATTCTTAAGAGCCGTCTTGCCTACCCCACTTGCCCCATAAAAAGAGAGAATTTTAGGTA
>JAAFJK010000092.1 GCA_013298105.1 Cytophagales bacterium | reverse complement strand
ATACAACGAACAGGGCTATGTCAAAAAAATCTATGACCCCACAGGCGCAAACAGCGAAGCAATCCTTTATGGGTACAGCTGTCCATAAGGAATGAAAATAAAATAACATGATAATTTCACTCACGCCAAGCCACGCTGTAAGCGTCTGTTGGTATTGCTTAACTGCTCGATAACAGACGCTTACAGCGTGGCTAAATATTCTCAAGTTATTTTTTGCTCGTTCCTATTTTTTTCGGTTGGCAATCCGCTTGCGGTTGTCAATCCGAAAAAAAGACCGCGAACAAGTAAGAAAGACTGACCACTAAGGTATTTTGTAAATATCAGAAAAGTGTACTACTTTTGTAGAGAGATAAACCATCTATGAATCCATGACTGAACTTGAAAAATATATACAGACCTATTTTGGTGTAAGCAATCAAGACTTAGCCTCGATCGGCGCCTTTTTCAAACCCAAGATACTAAAAAAAGGAGATTATTTCCTAAAAACAGGCAAGCATTCTGACAAATTAGGCTTTGTTCAGGCAGGCATTGTAAGAGAATTTCTGTATCTTTCATAACCCCTAAAAAGTAGTTTACACTTTTTTTCCTTAAACCTATAAGGTCTTAAAGACCTTATAGGTTTAAAAAACTGATAATGAGCTATTTATGATTTTTTCAAAAACCTTTTAAAACCACTTTCTGATTCATATATGCAAAAAAGTGTAAACTGATAAATGAAAGATGCCTATAAAAGGCAGTAAATAGGCTTTTCGTCTTGAGTTTTGGTTTTGGTTTTCCACCGTTGTTGGTGTTTAGAAAAATTGGGCGTGATTTTGTTCTATAGCTACACTTAACTACCCAATTTTTCGCTTACCAACAACCCGCGCAAAAGCTGTCTGTCGTTGCTGTCGAAAAGCACAGTAGTGAAGTATTTTTGAAAGTAAAAAGGTTTAACAACAACAATTCTCTTGCCTGCCTGTGCGTGTGTGTAGGTAGGCAAGGTAATTACTCTTTAAGCAAAAAATAAAACATTCATGGAGCGTTTTTCTAACAACTATCCTGCACTTCGAAACCAAGTGAAAGTAGAACTTTCTCATATAGATTTGACTGAAAGTGAGCAATGTATTTTTAGGTACTCAGCGTCTCCTTGGTTTGCAAATGACCACTTTTCTATAGCTCTTATTCATAACGATTTGACAAACGCCTATCAAATTATTGAAAAGACTTGGGACAATGAATATGACTTTAAAAGATTTTCGACTGGCGTGTATAACCTTGATAGATTGTGTATTCACACAAATATCGTAAAGATAGATAATGAGCAAGAAAAAGAACTTCAGAAACTCATTCAAAACATTTCTTTTGTTCCAGAAACATTGGAAAGTACAGATTACATTATGCTTGATGGCATTGAATATGAGCTAATTATCAAAACGCTATCGATAGACAAAAAATATGAATGGAAATTGCCAACAGAGGATATAAAATATTTCAAACCTATTATTGATTTTATGAAAGCTATTTGTTAAGTCCTTGTTGGCATTTTACCAACAACTTGCCTGCCTATGCCCATGCGTATGTGTGGGTAGGTAAGGTATTCTGCACAATACATGGCGATTTTTTAGTAGGTTTTGATTGGATAGAAAAATATTTCGCATTTGGCGGACTACAAATCCATGCCTAAGCACAACAAAAAACTTACTTAGTTTATCTCTTTTGCCAAAAGTGCCGTTATTTCTTCCAAAAAGGTCATTTCTTGCGCACCTACGTTTTTGAAAGTGGCAAGTTCTATCACACCTAAGACTTCTTTTGCGGCGTTTTTGATAGGATAAATGACCAAATAATTGGGGTATGCACTTCCTAAACCTGATACGACTTCCAAATATCCTTCAGGGATTTTTGAGAGTTTGATAGGTTTTCCGTCCTTGCCTACCTGTCCTATGAGTCCTTCGCCTTTTTGGTACTGCACTACGTCATCTTCAGGTCTATAAAGTGCAAAAGCCGTTTCAAGTTCAAATACTTCATCTTTGCGTACATATATCGCGCCTATGCCTGCCTCAAGGTGTTGGCAGATGCCCCTCAAACTTGCTTCCAATATAGGCGCAGAAGGCATATCAAGTTTTATTTTACTCAAAAGCAACCTTGCTACACTTGCTTGTTCGCCTTCGGCTGTGAAGTCATTTTCCTTGCCTGCCTGTGCTGTGTCTGTGCCTTGCTGAGTATTTTGTGAGAGGCTATAATTGATTTCGATGCTACCTTCTTTGCGCAAAAGCAAAAATAAAAAGCCCAACAATCCCAATACAGCAAAAGCTATCATGAGGTATATGAGTTCGGGGAATATGGCGGTTACGCGCTGTATCCTGCCCGAATCGTAGGTAAGGTAGTACGCGCCAAAAAGCACTCCTGCCATATACAGAAGCATCAAAATAACACTGAATACGTTATAAAAGGTTTTCATTTTTAAATCACTAAATAGTAGGAATCAAATAAACCGTATTTTTATTTTTACAATAGTGTTTAGTATTTTTATTTGTTCGCTTTTTTCGCGGTCTTTTTTTCGGCTTGACAACCGCGAGCGGATTGCCAACCGAAAAAAAAATGAACGTTTAACCAACACTGAACAATACTTTAATGATTAACTTTTTAAGTTCTTACCTCGTACTTCTTATTTCAAACCTTTCAAATATCTTTCGCGTTTTTCACTTTATAGTTCAGCTCTAACAACAAATCTATGATACTTTGGACATCAAGCGAATGGTCTATAGTCGTTATTTTTTGGGCAGAAGTGGGCATGGTATCTATCAGACATTCTTTGGGGTCTTGAATGACTGTGAGTCCGCCTCTGTCTTTGATTCTTTTCATGCCGAGTGCGCCATCTTTATTTGCTCCTGAGAGTAATATTCCTACCAGCCTTTTGCCATATACTTGAGCGGCGGAGGCAAGGAGAATATCTATGGCAGGGCGCGAGTTATTCAGTAGTTCTTCTGTAGTCAAGGCAAAACTATTGCCAATCTCTACCCCCAGATGATAATTGGCGGGAGCGAGATAAATATTTCCTTTGCGTATGGGTTCTTTGTCGTAGGGTTCTTTGATAGTGATGGTACTTTTGATATTCAGTGCTTCTACAAAGCCATTGCGGACGTGGCGCAGGCGATGTAGGCACATAGCGATAGGTAGCTCGAAGTCGGTAGGCAAGGCACTCAGTATTTTACTGATAACCTGAAAACTGCCCGCCGAGCCTCCTATTACTATAGCTCTATAATGGTCATCAAGTTGAAAACGGTTGTGCATCTGTGTAGGATTGACGATTTTTGATTGACGATTTTTGATTGACAATTTTTTGATTGACGATTCAAGACTCAAACCAAAATCGCAAATCTAAAATCGTAAATCTATCAGTCTTTTACTTTCTTATAAACTTTTTCTTCATTGTTTACCACAAGGAATTTGTTGGCTATCTCACACCAAATCAACGATTCTTTTGAGCCGATTGCCAAAAAGCTGTTTTTGTATAAACTCTCATGAAAGACCTTCAGGACTTGGTTTTGGAGAGTTTGGTTAAAGTATATCATTACATTTCTGCACAAAATCAAATCAAACTTTGCAAATGAAACTTCTGAAACTAAGTTATGCTCTCTATACGATACATCTTTCACGAGTGTCTTATCTAAGTATGCCTTGCCTGCCTGCTCCTTATAGTAGGCATCGAGGCTATACAGTCCTTGCATACGCTCATAATTTTTTTGGTTCACTTCCATATTTTTGGCAGAATATACGCCATCGCGGGCTTTTGCCAAAATCGCATTGTCTATGTCTGTAGCCACTATGCGCACTTTGTCTAAAGCGTTCATTTCTTTCAGCAAGATAGCCATCGAATAGACCTCCTCGCCCGAAGAACAGCCTGCGTGCCAGATACTGATGATTTTGTTATCGCTTAGGAGGGCAGGCAAGATGGTATCGCGTAACTCTACCCAAAATGTAGGGTCGCGGAACATTTCTGTAACGTTTACAGTGATTTCTGACAAAAATTCTTGGAAGTATTTGGCATCACTGCCCCGCAATTTCTCCATAAGTGCATCAAAAGAAGCAAACTTATAAAGCTCCATTATGCGCTGGACGCGCCTCCTAAAGGACGACATAGCGTAGTTGCCAAAGTCATAATCGTGGCGTTGCTTTATCAAATCAGTCAAAGCCCGTAGTTGTGATATTTCTATTTCTTGCATATACAGTATAGCAAACTATGTGATATATAAGGAAGTAAACCTTGCCTACCTGTAGGCAAGGCAATTTATAGTCCAAAAAAAGAATCTTTGAAAAAATTGCTTATTCGGGCTTGTATTCCGTTTGGCGAAGCTCGTCCAGATTGGGTACAAGGCTTTTGACAAAAGTTACAAAGGCTTCAGTATCAGCATTTACGGTATTCATGCTATCCCATATCAGCTCGTGTGTGGGCTTGCCTGCGTTATGTAGCCTGATGATGAAGGTCTTGGTGCCTGTAGCGCCTTTGGTGGTTTTGGTGGTGGGAGCTTCTATTTTCGAAGCAAGGTCTGTAAGTTTTTTCAAATCAGCCTCAGAGAGCGTGTGCGTAGCATTAGCCAAAGGCTTGTTATAAACATCTACATCTGCTTTGATGGTCTTGGCAGTAGCATCAATATCTATCGTATAACTACGATGATATTTTGGCGGAACAGAAGCGTCTTGATAGCGATATTCGACGCGGTCGAAAGTAGGTTGGGTACTCATACAGCTTGTGAAAATGAATAGTGCAAAAACCAACATGGTTTTGCTGAGTGTAAGATACTTCATTTTTAGTAAATTGTCCACAAAGATAGCTTTTTTCTTGAAAAAAGCGCAATCCTAAAAAATAACTGTAGCTTTTTTATTGAAAAAGGTGGAAAAGGCTGTAGTTGCGACTTCAGTCGCAATAAATAGCGCGTATTGCGACTAAAGTCGCAACTACAGCTTTCAACTCCACTAAAACTTGAAAAAGGTGGAAAAGGCTGTAGTTGCGACTTCAGTCGCAATAAATAGCGCGTATTGCGACTAAAGTCGCAACTACAGCTTTCAACTCCACTAAAACTGTCAGAGAACCAATTTTTTTAGGTATTTTTTACAAAACCTTTTTCATCAACTCTTTTTCTGTCAAAAATAAAAAGAATACATATACACCCAGCAAGCCGATATTAGGAAAAAAGAGCCAAAGTCCCCAGTCCGCAGGCAGTTGCACACTTGCCGTTACGATAAGGCTACCCAATATCAAATGCGCCAAAATTTTGCCTGTAGTATAGGGTACAGGATAGTGTTTTTGCCCCAAAGCATAACAGCCCCACGCCATGACACTGTAGCTCATAAGCGTTACCCACGCACACGCCATGTAGCCCAATATAGGAATTAGCCAAAGATTGCCCAAAAGCGTAATCAAAGCCCCCAAGAAAGAGAGCCACGTCCCATAATGTGTCTTGTCTGTGAGCTTGAACCAAAAAGAAAGATTGTAATAAATCCCCAAAATCAAATTCGCAAGAAGTAAAATAGGCACAATAAAAATGCCTTCATGGTATGCCTCATTGCGTATAAAAACGTCTTTTATCCAAAAAAGATTCAGGCTAATCCCCAGCCAAAACAGCACACAAGTTATCACAAAATAGTGCATCACTTGAGCAAACACACGCGGAGAATCTTTCTGCTCATTTTGGCTAAAGAAAAAAGGCTCTGCCGCATATTTGAACGACTGTATTGCCAAACTCATGAAAACAGTGAGTTTGATACACGCCCCATATATCCCCACTGCATACGCGGCAGACTTGCCTGCATAGTAGCCCGCAGGCAAGGTGTTTTGTAGCAAGATGCGGTCGAGCATCTGACTCGATACACCCGCCAGCCCCATCAATGCAAGCGGATACGCATACCGTAGCATAGGCGCGAACTCTTGCCACACAAACCTAAATCTAAACTCCCAAAAACTCCTATACAGCCAAACAAAATTCAATAAATTTGCTAAAAGATTTGCAAAAAAAACATAGCCTACCCCCAGCGTGGGGCTATACCAAGTGCTTATCCAATCATTTTTAGCCAATTCTTTGCAAATGACCAAGAAAAATATATTCAAGAAAATGGTTATCAGAATATTGCCTACTTTGGTCATCACAAAAAACTTGGCTTTTTTCTCAAACCGCAGCCGCGCATAAGGCAGGGCAAGCAAAGTATCTATCGCCAAAATAACGGCTATCCACCGCACAAAATTGCCATGCGCAGGATAACCCCAAAGCCTTGCTATACTATCAGAAAAAACAAACATCAAAGCCGTAAAAACTACAGTAGTAATGAGCAGATAGCTCAAAAGCAAGTTATATACTTCTTGGGGCTTTTCGGTTTTGTTGGCATATCGGAAATAGGCAGTTTCGAGTCCATATACAAAAATCACGTTCAGAAAAGCCGTATAAGCATAAAAAACAGTCATCACTGAATATTCAGTAGGCTCAAAACCATACAATTTGTGGGTATATAATGCTACAAGCAGGAAATTCAATGTCCTGCCTACCATACTACTAAGTCCGTAAAGTGCTGTTTCGCCTAAAAGTTTTTTGAGCATATTGCTTTGATAACGCCTGCAAAGATAGCTTTTTTGTTTAAAATTGTTTGAGAACTAAAAAAAAGTCCAGACAAAATATCCAAACTACTCTATAATTTTGAAATTATGTGCAAAATAACGTCTGGTGGGACACCAAACGTAGCAAAAACAGTTACGCAGAAGTAAGGCGCGAGCGTGAATACTCACAAAACCCCGTCTATCCCAAAAGTAGTTCGAATGGCT
>JAAFJK010000085.1 GCA_013298105.1 Cytophagales bacterium | reverse complement strand
TAGGCAAGGTAGATATTTTGGTAAAAAAAACTATCTACAGTACGCCTGAAAAGTATGCCGTTTGGGAAAATCATATCGAGAGATTGATGCGCTATGAGCCGATGCAGTACCTTACAGAAGAAGTCTTTTTTTGTGATAAACGGCTGATAGTCAATCCAAATGTACTTATCCCGCGCCCCGAAACAGAAGAATGGGTGCAGACACTTATCGCACGTTGCTACTCTAAAAACACCTTGCCTACCCACATCATAGATGTATGCACAGGCAGTGGCTGTATTGCTATCGCCCTTGCAACTGCCTTCGGGCAGGCAAGGACAGAGGCGTGGGACATCTCGACAGAGGCACTAAAGGTAGCCCAGCAAAATGCTGAAAATATAGGCGTACAAGTAGATTTTAAGGAAATAGATGCACTGAACGCACCCTTACCTGCCCAACCGCTCGAGAATCTACTGATGGTCAGCAATCCGCCCTACATACCTACTAAAGAACAGGCTTTGATGCAACGAAATGTATTGGATTATGAGCCTGCTGTAGCTTTATTTGTGCCAGATGAACGTCCTTGTCTGTTCTATGAACGCCTCGCGGTACTTGCCAAAGCCTATCAACCTTGCCTGCTGATGGTCGAAATCCATGAAGATTTTAGTGAAGAAGTCATAGCTATTTTTGCTGAAGTGGGCTTCCATTCTCCTGAAGTGCATATTGACTTTAGGGGCAAAGCGCGTACTATTTGTTGGGAAAAAGCGCACAGTGCGTTATAAATTTCTTAAATTATTTGCATTTTTCAAAAAAATAAACTATCTTTGTTTTTTCTTAAAAACGTAGATACCCATCCAAAAACGTGGCGAAAAACAGCAATTACATTTACTACGGCACAAAGTGCAACACCGCTGAATTAGAAGGTTTTATTCAGCATACGCTTACCACAAACGAACAAGTAGAAGCAAAAGGCGGACGTAAAACCCCTGTATGTATCTGGGGAGAACATGGCATCGGCAAAACGCAAACTGTAGAAGGCTTCGCGAAAAAAAATGGCTACAAATTTGCCTACATCGCCCCCGCACAATTTGAAGAAATGGGAGATTTGCTCGGTATGCCCAAAATAAGTGATGCAAGCGAAGCCAATATCCACGAACGCACCCAATTCGTAACGCCTGACTGGGTTCCCAAAGAAGAAGGTCCGGGCATACTACTCATAGATGACGTAAACCGCGCAGATGACCGCATATTGCGTGGTATCATGCAACTGCTCCAAAATTATGAGCTGATAAGCTGGAAATTGCCCGCCAAATGGCACATCATCTTGACCGCAAACCCCGATGGGGGCGACTACTCTGTTACGCCTATGGACTTTGCGATGCTTACGCGCATGATGCACATTACGCTTACTTTTGATGTAAAACGTTGGGCGTTGTGGGCAGAAGAAAATGGCATAGACCAGCGCGGGATTAGTTTTGTCCTTACCTACCCTGAAGTAGTAACAGGTGAGCGCACTACACCGCGTACTTTGGTGCAGTTCTTTGAAAATATCGTCCACGTGAAAGACCTCAAAAAAGACCTTACGTTGGTAAAAATGCTGGCTGATGCTTGTTTGGACAACAATACTGTAACGTCTTTTCTATCTTTTATTAACAATGACTTGGCGAAGCTCATCTCACCCGAAGAAATCGTAAACACAAAAGAATTCGAAAAAGAAGTCTATGAGCGTATCAAAGGTGTGGTCGACCAACAAACCAAAAGAGTAGATATTTTGGCTGTCATCTGTACGCGCCTCGTACATTACTTGAGCGTAAGCAAGCAAAAATTTGACAAAAAGCAAATAGAAAACATCAAAAAGTTCCTCAACATGGACTTTTTGCCAAATGACATTCGCCTTGTAGCGGCACAAGACATCGTACATTCTGAAAACAAGACTGTGCATCAAGCCATATTCACAGACCCCAAATTGGGAGAATTGCTATTGCGTAAAATGTAAAAATAACACCTTGCCTACCCGCGCGGGTAGGCAAGGTGTTATGATTTTTTGCACCTTGTAAGGAACGAGTAAAAAATAACTTGAGAATATTTAGCCACGCTGTAAGCGTCTGTTATCGAGCTTTTACGCGGTTAGGCAATACCAACAGACGCTTACAGCGTGGCTTCGCATGAGTGAAATTATCATGTTATTTTATTTTCATTCCTAAATTACTAAACCAAATTCTTTTTTACAAAATTCGGTATCGCAAAACAGCCCTTGAATAACGCAGGATTGACATATTGTAAGTGAGGTGTCATGGCTTCTATATCTGCTGTGCGTGCATGGCTCTGCTCGGTATATTGTTTTGAAGCAAAAGCAAAAGACCATGTACCACTCGGATAAAAAGGAATGGCTGACAAATACATAGAAGTATAAGGAAATATGCTTTTCAAAACTGCAAAAAGCTCTTTTTGCGTTTTTTGAAAATAATATGGGCTTTCAGCTTGTGCCGCCATAAGCCCATCGGCTTTCAATGCGCCATAGACTTTTTTGTAGAAATCAGCCGTAAATAAGCCCTCTGCAGGTCCCGCAGGGTCTGTAGAATCTACCAAGATTACATCAAATTCGTTGTTGGCATTTTCGATGTATTTGATGCCATCATCTATGAGAAGCGTAAGGCGCGGATTGTCTAATTCACAAGCAATCGTAGGAAAGAACTCACGCGATTTTTCGACCACCAATCCATCAATCTCTACCATCACGCACTCCTCTACTCCAGGGTGGCGCAAAACTTCCCTTGCCGCCCCGCCATCGCCCCCGCCTATGATAAGCACGCGCTTGGGATTGGGGTGCGCAAAAAGTGGAATATGCGCAATCATCTCATGATACGCAAATTCGTTTGCTTCTGTGAGCATCACTGCCCCATCAAGTATCATGAGGTTGCCAAACTTAGGCGTTTTCATGATTTGTAGTTTTTGGAACTCGCTTTGCCCTTCAAAAAGCATCTCGCCTACCTGAATAGATACACGCGCGCCAAGGTCAAAGTAATTCTCGTCGAGTTCTTCATTAAACCATTGATTCATAGATATTTATGTTTTAGTGTTTGTTTTGGTAGGCAAGTTAAATGTTTTAAGGGTTGCGGGTGTACGAGTTTAGAGGGGAGCTGGAAAACAGGTGTACGGGTTTACTATAAGCATAAGTATCCATGTAAAGTCCTTCTCTTACTCTTCCAAATCTTTGATAGATAAATCTTTGATATAAAAATCACGCTGTTGTTTGGGGCTATATATCGGATAAGCCACTCCGACTGAAACGGAAAGATTGCGTAATTTTATATCACTATCCACATATCCATAGCTAAAAAGCAGGTCTGAATTGATGTATCTATTTTTTGTCTTTACAGTTTGTGCAAATCCATGTAAATAACGTGCTTCTATACTCCAAATCATACGCCCTTTTTTGTACTCCAGTCCCGCGCCTCCTATAGCATATACGCCTATTTTTTGGCGCATATTCGTTACACTTACTTGTTTGTTGGTTTCGAAGCCTTTTTCGGTATTGATTTTATCTGAACGAAATGCAGTCCCTTGACTGCCCAGCAAAAAAGTAGTAGAAATACCTGCCAAAAAGTATGGATTTAGGCGATTGAGAAAAGATTTTTCTTCCAAAAATCGGTAGTGATTGGATAAATTGAAGCGCAAACTAAGGGGTAATTCTATCCAATTTTGGGTTTCTTTGAATCGTATGTCGCTGAATCCAAAGAGTTTATTCTTGTATTCATAGTTAAATTGTCTGAATCCAAGTTCGCCTATAGCATCTATATTTTTCCAAATCGGCACCATAAGCACACCACTTATTTGAAAACCATACGCACTTTTGTAACTGGCTTGTTGCCCTACGGTTTGGTCATCTAAGCTGTAGCTTCGGATAGATTTGATTTGTGCGCTATTCAGTCCTGCCTTACCTCCCAAGATAAGCACAGGCTTTGTCCTGAAAGTTTCATAAAATTTTTGAAATCCGATAGGTGTTGTACGCTTGCAGACGTATTCAGGATTTTCGTTCAAAATAATAAGCAACGATTTTTTGGCAGAATCCAAATCTTTGATATACAGACTGGCTACTGCGAGCAGGTAATAGGCATCTTGCCTCTCCCTTATATCGGACATTATCTGAATACATTCATCTGTAAGTACGCTTCGGACATCATTGAGATGCCCTTTTTCATAAAGCTCAGTCGCACGCCTGATGGCATCTTTGCACTCTTGCGCGGGTAGGCAAGGTGCAAGAAACATAGCCCACGCGCAGAGGAAAAAATAGGTAACTGTGTGTTTCATTGGTAAAAATTAGGTTTCCTATGTATTTTTTGTATGTTTTTTAAAGGCTTCATGCAAAATATCGGCAAAATCGTTGCCATATTTTTCATTGAATGGATTAGTTTCTATTAAATCTATATAAAATTGTATCATTTCAATACCCGCATAATCGGTCGTATTATGTACAAAAAGTGTCCCTGAATCTACATTATAGTACCAAAAATCAAAAATATTTGTTTGATTTTTAACGTCTATGACATGGTAGTGTACTGCTTGATACCATCTCTCATCTTCTTCCTCAAAAAGTTGTTCGATGTGGGTAAATTCTTCCTCTTGCCCAAAATAAAGTTTCGCACAATGAAAGAGTTGCTGTTTTTGAATTTCAGACAAAGATGTAAGATTTTCAAGCTCGGCACTGTAAGTTTCTACTAATTCAAAAATAAAATTATCCATCAGATTATTTTTTAGGTAACTATTTAGCTCCCAGCCCCAAAGGGGAGTTTTTGTGTAAGTTTGCATTTAAACTTGCCTACCAAAACACTAAAATAGGTAAAAATTGGAGATAATTCTCCCCTTTGGGGCAGGGGGCTAAATAATTACTTTTTTAGTTTGATACTAATGGTCAGTCTTTCTTATTTGTTCGCGGTCTTTTTTTCGGACCCGCAACCGCAAGCGGATTGCTAACCGAAAAAAAACAAACATTTAACCAAGACTGACCACTAATTTTTTGCGGTCTTTTTTCTACTTTACCACAAATTACATACCTTAAAAAATAAAATTTGTAATATGGCTCTCAAAATAGTAGTTTATTTTATGCAAAGATATAACAAATATTGACAAAACAAAACAACTTTAACCTATCTTAGCCCCTTCAAGTACGCGCTTCCACCCAAAAGTTGTATCCAATATAAGATGATTTGTTGTTTTTGTAAAACTATAGCAGATGGATTTTGGGCAAGATATATGCGTGGATTCGGCAAAACTGCCGCAAGTCTTGCGCCCTCCGCAGGCAAGAGTAGGGACGCTTTTTTATTAAAAAATCGCTTCGAGGCGGCTTCTACTCCAAATGTTCGTTCGCCCATCTCGGCTATATTCAGATACACTTCAAGAATCCGTTTTTTGCCCCACAAAAACTCTATCATGTACGTGATAGGCACTTCCAATGCTTTGCGAAACCAGCCACCGCCTTGCCAAAGAAACACATTTTTGGCTACTTGTTGGCTAATGGTACTTGCACCTCGCTTGATTTTGTTGGTTTTATTTTCTTCCATCGCTACTTTGATAGCCTCAAAATCTATCCCGCTATGGGTAGGAAATCGTTGGTCTTCAGATGCGACTACAGCTATTTTGATATGCTCCGACATCTCGTCATAGCTTACCCAATCATAATAAATAACCGCAGATTCGCCCTTGCCTACCGCCTCCATGCTTCGCGCAAGCATAGTACTCGTGAACATGACAGGCATAAATTTTAGCCAAAGCATATTCAGTACCAGTAACCCAAAAAGGACACCAAAAACAAGTAAACTAATCTTCAAAACGCGATAGACTTTTTTCATATTATTTATGCCTTTTTTATTTTTGGTCGCTAAGTTGTTTCTTGAGTTCAGCCATTTGTGCCTTCAATTCAAGCAATTCTTGTTGTTGTTCGTTCAAAGTTTTATCCTTTTCATTCAAGGCTTTATCTTTTTCTGCTATTTTTTCTTGGTAATCCTCTAACATAGCATTAATAGTTCTGCGAGCCTCTTGTTCATTTTCTATTTGTTTGCGTTCTTTTGGGTCTGTGCCTACATAGTGCAAAATTTCGGTTATCGTTTTTAGTTCCTCCAAATCAAGTTCATAGTTATAACTTTTAGTAATTTCTTTGTCATCTGTGAAATTGCGTTGTTCGAAAACACTCAAAAGTTTGTCCAAACGAGTTTGGTAACGGTCTGTAATACGTTCTACTTGCACTACAAAACAATCGTGGGTAAGTTTCTCTACAAACTCACTTTTTTGAGTAAGCGTAGTTTTATTGATAAGGTCAATGTAATCACGCTTAACGCTAATGCAAGGACTTTCTATTTCAGGCAGTTTGAAGCCTAAAATATAAATAGTTGTGATAGGCAAAACAACATTTTTGTTGTTGATTTTATCCTCTTTTTTATACTGTTCCGCTAAATAATTGCGGAAACGCATTAAATCAATAGGGTTTTTTGCCTTTTGAATTTCTATCAGTACTTTTTTGTATTCGCCTGTATCTGTTTTGATAGTAGCAATAAAATCAAGACGATATACCCAAATAGAAAACCTTTCTCGCATTCGTTCCTCTGCATCTTGAACACCTTTTGCAGTTTCTAATTCACCTTTATAGGTATATTCCTGTGGTTTGATTTCCACAGACACTATTTCCTGTTCTAAAAGTGTACCAATGAAAAACTTAGCTACTTTCTCGTTTTCCATTAGTCGTTTGAAAACGACATCATAAATAGGATTGGCAATTATCATCTTTTTTTAGGTTTAATCTTATGCAAAGATGGTGTTTTTTACAAAGATAAACAAATAATGCTCGTGTTTTTGACGATACCAAACATCTTCTTACTGTTTTACATATCTTTCGATAAG
>JAAFJK010000440.1 GCA_013298105.1 Cytophagales bacterium | reverse complement strand
CATCAACGATATTTCGGCTACCATTATCCAACAAAAAAACAGCGTATAAAACACCAAAAAATGATACTGAAAAAGCACGCGCCAAAACGGATAATAATGCGCTATGAGTGGCAAAGCCGATACCGCTATAGCCATAGCAGGGGTAGGCAAGCCCACAAAGCTGTCCTTTTGGCGTGTATCTACATTGAATTTTGCTAATCGCAAAATGGCAAAAACCGCCAAAAGCAGTCCCACTGTCGCCCATCTGTCATAGGTTGTCCTTCGCATCATGTCAAACATCAGCACCGCAGGCAAGGCACCAAACGTAACCGCATCTGCCAACGAATCCAATTCTTTGCCGATAGGCGAAAAACTTTTGGTAGCACGCGCCACCAAACCATCTAAAAAGTCAAAGCACACACCCGCCCAAATCAAATAACCCGCTAAAGGTTGTTTGCCTTCCCAAATAGCTATGAAGCCCAGACAGCCACACAGCAGGTTAAAAATGGTAATGATATTGGGAATCGTGAACATCATATTTTACGATAAAAATCGCCTGTATCGCCTCCTGCCCAGCAATCCCCACGTCCACAAACTTCACGTGCTTTTTGGGTAAAAATCGACTCTGAAGAAGATATATCGCTTCTGTCGCCATGAGGAAACGCAATCCTGTCTTCATAATGTCCCTTGTCTTTGTAGTAACCTATCACGACTATCTCATCGCCTTCGTGGGCATAGCACGCAATCATGACCTCATCATCTTCCAAATAGTTCGGCAACTGTTCCAAAACACCCGCTAAATGACGAGTACCGGGTGCCAAATGTGTATGTTTTTTGTACATAAAATTTAGAATAAAGTATTGAAATACAAAGATAACTAAAAAATTTTGATTTCTTTCTCTGATGCCTTACAAAAAACAGTATATGCGTCAGGATTCCGCTTTCGGCTAAAAGCAGGCTTCAGATGCCAAAGTGTACGTTTTAGATAATTCATTGCATACCATTTTTGGTAGGCAAGGGCAGGCATTTTTTGTTTTTGAATCCTTGCCTCCATACGCCATAGTTCGGGGGCAGAAATCGTATGTAACTCATGCAAAATCTCAAACCCTTCAGACAAAAGCAAAAAACGAAAAAGTGCAGGCGTATAAATATTGATATGCCCATAACCCAAGAAATGGTCGGTTTTTTGGTCTATTTTCCAAGAAAAATCTATCGGAATTTCAAAAATTTGATACTGCGATACGCGCTTTATTTCTCTAAGCAAAAGGCGCGGGTGTTCTACGTGTTCTATGACGTGCGTACAGACCACCGCCTCAAATTCGGCATCTGGGTAGGCAAGGACATAACCATCAAAAAGCTGTAAGTCTTGCAAGGTTGTTAATTTTCTCTGCCGAATGTGTGCTATGCCTTCAGCCGAAATCTCCACTGCCGAGAGTTTGTCCGCTATTTTTGCTTTTTCTAAGTGCGCCAACACCGCCCCATCTCCTGCGCCTACTTCCAAGATATGCTTAAAGTGTTTGCTTGCCGTAACTTCTTCTATGTGTTTTACTTTATATTTCGCGCCTGTTTCACGCCACGCGGTCGCCCCTGAAGCATATTGCGTATCGTAAGCCGCACTAAGGTTTTGATGAATTTGCATAATCGTTGTTTTGCTTATAATACACAGACGAGCCGTCTGTGTTACATTATTTTTTCTTCTTCTTTTTGGGTGTTTTGGTTTGCATTTCGGGCAGTATCAAGTCGGCTATATCTATCTCAAATCCTTCCAAAATCTTAGATTTTAGCTTGCCTGCCTTTTTTGCTTCTGAATAGATTTCATACTTGCCTGCCTCGTTCAGTATTTCTACTGTGATGTGTTGTTTTTGGGGAGAAATGCTCCAATATTCTGCCACGCCTGATGTTTCATACACTTCTCTTTTTTCTTCGCGTTCTTTTTTGCGGTTACTTGGCGACCATATCTCTACTACAAGGTCTGGCGCAATCACAATCCTGCCTGAGTCGTCTGTAGCCCCTTGCCTACGCGACAGCTTGAGGAACAGAACATCAGGCTGTAGAACATTGTTCTCATTAAACACCACATCAAGTGGCGAGGGATATATTTGTCCAAGTTTATGGGTTTTTGCATGAATACCCATAGTCATAACCAATTCGGCTACAATAAATTGATGATTTTCGCGTGGCGTAGGCATAATGTAAAGACGATTTTTGATGATTTGTACTTTTATGGGCAAGTTTTGTGGAAAGTGTACTTCAAGGTCTTGTGCTTTCCATTTTTTATTTTTTGGAAAACGGCGGGCTATGGCACGTATATCTTCCACAGTGTAGGCAAGTTTTTCCTTGCTGGGCGTTGGTGGCTCAGTCTTTGGGGCAGGCAAGGGCAAGACTTCATGCACAAATCGCAAACTTGTCAAAAAAGCATACAATTCCTGTACGCGCGAATCTTCTACAGTGATTTGGTATTGCAGTGTTCTCATGTTTCAAAAATACGACTTTTTTTGTAATTTTACACAAAAAAGCATAAAATAACCTTAAAAAACTCAAAAAACCATGCAAATACTTCTTACAGGGGCAGGCAAGGGCATAGGCTATGCCGCCACGCGCTATGCCTTAGCAAAAGGACATCAAGTGATAGCCATTTCGCGCGACACTACTGCGCTGCAAAATCTTCAAAATGAATACACAGGCTTAGAGATATTGCCCTTTGACCTTGCCGAATCGGACATGACAAATATAGAAACTTGCCTACAGCGGGCAGGCAAGGTAGATGTACTCATAAACAATGCGGGCGTACTCATCAATAAACCCTTTGAGGCACTTACGTCTGAAGATTGGGCTTATTCGCTGAACGTGAATCTACTTTCAGTAGTGCGCATTATCCAAACTTGCCTACCCTTCATGCGTGGGGCAGGCAAGGCAAATATTTTGAATGTGAGCAGTATGGGTGGTTTTCAGGGCAGTAGCAAATTTACAGGACTTGCGGCTTATAGCACCTCAAAAGGCGCACTTGTTACGCTTACCGAATTTCTGGCGGCAGAGCTGGTAGCGCAACAGATTCATGTAAATTGTGTGTGCTTGGGGGCAGTCGATACAGCCATGCTCCAGCAAGCCTTTCCTGCCTACCGCGCCCCCATCACTGCCGAAGAAATGGGGCAATATCTGATAGACTTCTGTACCACACAAGCCCATCTTTTCAATGGCAAAATCTTGCCTGTAGCAGTTAGTGTGCCGTAATTTTTTTTAGATTCACAAGCACATTGGCAGTATGACAAAAAGTCAGGTTTTTATTTTGGAATATACTTTGCTAAGTAAGGTTGTGAGCATTAACTCAGTTTGCAAAATTCAAAATTCCTCAAAAATATGCAAGAACAAGGTACTATTTCGGTAAATACCGAGAATATTTTTCCTATCATCAAGAAATTTTTATACTCTGACCACGAGATATTTTTGCGTGAGTTGGTGTCCAATGCCGTAGATGCTTCTTTGAAATTGCAACGCTTGGCATCTATAGGCGAGTTCGCAGGCGAGCTGGGCGAGTTAAAAGTCCGCGTAAGTGTGAACGCAGAGGCAAAAACCATTACCATCAGCGACAACGGCGTGGGTATGACTGCCGAAGAAATCAAAAAATACATCAACCAAATTGCTTTTTCGGGTGCTACCGAATTTGTAGAAAAATACAAAGACAAAGCAGACGGCAAAGACATCATTGGGCATTTTGGCATGGGCTTCTACTCCGCCTTCATGGTGGCAGGCAAGGTCAATATCATTACCCAATCTTATCAACCCAACACAGAAGCCGCGCTTTGGTCTTGCGATGGCTCGACCTCTTTCTCTATCGAAAAAACCGTCAAACAAGAACGTGGGACAGAGATAGTTTTGCACGTAACCGAAGACTCAGAGGAGTTTTTGGACGCACACCGCTTAAGAGGCATTTTGCGTAAATATGCCCGATTCCTGCCTATCACAGTAGAGCTGGAAGGCGAAGTAATCAATTCAGTACCACCTATTTGGACTAAAGCTCCTTCTGAACTTAAGGACGAAGACTACCAAAGTTTTTACAAAGAATTGTATCCTAATTCGCCTGAACCGCTCTTTTGGATACACCTGAATGTGGATTATCCTTTCAACCTCACAGGTATTTTGTATTTCCCTCAAATTGGTTCAAATCACGACCTATACCGCGAAAAGATACAGCTTTACTCACGCCAAGTCTTCATCACAGATGAAGTAAAAGACGTAGTGCCTGACTTTTTGATGCTATTGCATGGCGTGATTGACTCCCCTGATATTCCCTTGAATGTATCACGTAGCTTCTTGCAAGCAGACGGCAATGTCAAAAAAATCAATGGCTACATTACCAAAAAAGTAGCTGACAAATTGTCGGACATCTTCAAAGCAGACCGCGCAGAGTTTGAGAAGAAGTGGGAAAATATCGGCTTATTCATCAAATACGGCTATCTCGCAGACGACAAATTCCAAGAAAAAGCCAAAGCCTTTTGTCTTTTGCAAAATACTGAAAAACAATGTTTTACCTTTGACGAATACCGCGAAAAAGTACAAACATTGCAGACAGACAAAAACCAAAATGTGGTCTTCCTTTATACCAATGATGCCCAAAAGCAAAATACTTACATTCAGTCTGCCAAGAAAAAAGGCTATGATGTATTGGTACTCGACCACCCAATGATAGACCAGCACTTTATCACTTCTATCGAACGCCATGTCGAGAAAATCCAACTCAAGCGCGTAGATTCAGATACGGTAGATAAATTGATTGATACAGGCATCGAGTCTATAAGCGTACTTTCTGAATCGGAAACGACTAAGCTCAAAGAAATGGTAGAAAAGATTTTGGACAACAAAAACCTAACAGTAGAGATAAAGTCCTTGCCTACCGACGAGCTACCTATAGTCATTACTTTCCCTGAATTTATGCGCCGTATGCAGGAAATGGCAAAAAATCAAGGCTTTTCTGCCTTTATGAATCCAAATCCGCAACTGAATGTAGGCATCAATGCGAACCACGCACTTACCCAAAAAATCCTACAACTCCAAGACGAAAACCAACAAACCATGCTCATCAAGCAAGCGTATGACCTCGCACTTCTTTCGCAAAATATGCTGGGAGGCGAAGCCCTGACGAAGTTTATTGAGCGGAGCGTATCTATGATTGGGGTATAGTTTTGATAGACAAATAAAAAACAAGAGGCGTTGCTTGCAACGCCTCTTGTTTTTTTATTAGGAACGAGTAGAAAATAAAGTGATAAAGATTTTGTGCGATATTTTGGGCTTAGACGAGGCGCAATAGAAGCGCGCAAACAGTGAGAGAGTGTTTTGCAATGATTATTGCAACAAAGTATAAGCGCAAAAGATTAACAAAATTAGCAAGTTATTTTTTACTCGTTCCTTAGACTTCTTGCGAAAGTGCTGTTTTTGCTGCCTCAACCCTGCCCTTCTCCAAATGGAGAAGGGTTAAAATTACTTTCGCAAGAAGTCTATTTACTTTTCTTTATTTGTTCAATAAGTTTTTCGTTCATTTTCACATAGCCTTCATCACCATCTTTTTTCGCTAATTCTATAGATTTTTGACAAGTTTCGATGGCTTCAGTGTTTTTACCCATTTTGGCTTGTATCTTAGCTTTGGTATGCAAAGTCCAATAACGGGGCGCAAGGTCAGTAGATTTGGTAATCAGCTCAAGGGCTTCAGGCATTTTTTGGTTTGTATCCAAATAATATCCTGCAATTTGAGAATATGTACCTGCGTCTTTGGTAGGGTTTAGTTGAGCAGTGATTTGTTTTTCTATTTTAGAAGCGATTTCATTCTCAATTTTGAAACGAACCGCTGTGTTTTCCCAAAGTATTTCTATCTGGGCAGTATTGTCCGTAATATTTGCAAAATTGATGGTAAATGTTTCGGTAGTAGCGGTACTTTTTTGTACTTTTGCTTTGAAACGCAGTACATCATCAGCCTCTAAATAAGAAAATGCGCCATTTCCTTTGCTGTCTTTGTTCAGAATGATAGTCCATTCAGTAGCAGTAGGTATCGTAACGAGCGTATATTCTCCTGCGGGGACTTTATTGCCTTCAAACAATATTTCGTCATCAAATTTTATTTTGGTGGGGCGGTTTGCACCTGTACGCCAAACTTTGTCAAACGGCACGAGGTCGCCATAGACTTTCCTACCCTTTGCGCTTGGGCGTGAATATTTGACAGATATTTCTGCCATACCGACCGCTTGAGTAACAGTGCTAAGTGGGCTGGGAGCTGGCATTTTCAACTGTGCAAAAGCTGATGCACAAAACAAAAATGTAAGTGTTAAGAGAGATAAACGTTTCATGAGGTATGAGATAAATGATTAATATTGGCACAAAGTTGGACGTTTTTTTTCTAAAAAACGTTCTTTTGAATGTATTTAACCCTTTTTTAACGTTTCAGGTGCTTTTTACTAAAAAAAAGTGGCAAATTTGAGCGCAAGAAGTCTAATAAGTCCACACAAAACCTGAAGGCAATATTATTTTAAATAATACCAAAAAAAATGTACTTTTCCAAAAAAATATATAATTTTACAGCGTTTTAAAAAAGTTGTAGATTTATGTCGCTCATACCATCAATCTTACTTCTTAAATCATAAATTTTCCTCATGAAAAATTACATAGATAAAAATCGTACACGCTTTATTGACGAGTTATTGGCTTTTTTGCGGATACCTTCTATCAGTGCGCGTAGCGAACACAAAACAGACGTGCAAACGGCGGCTGAATTTGTAAAAACAAAACTTCTCGAAGCTGGAGCAGACAAAGTAGAGATTTGCCCAACGGCAGGACACCCTATCGTATATGGCGAAAAAATAATCAATCCCGCCTTGCCTACCGTTCTCGTGTATGGACACTATGACGTACAGCCTGTAGAACCACTCGACCTTTGGCACTCGCCCCCTTTTGAGCCTGTCATCAAAGACGAAAAAATATACGCACGCGGTGCGTGTGATGACAAAGGACAAGTCTATATGCACATCAAAGCCCTCGAAGTGATGATGCAAAACAATGCTTTGGCTTGCAACGTAAAGTTTATGATAGAAGGTGAGGAAGAAGTCGGCTCCCCGAACTTAGCTCCTTTTATCAAAGAAAATAAAGAACGACTCAAAGCAGACATTATATTGGTATCTGATACAGGCATCATTGCCAATGATACGCCTTCTATAGATGTGGGATTGCGTGGACTTTCTTATATTGAGGTAGAAGTAACAGGCGCAGACCACGATTTACATTCGGGCGTGTATGGCGGAGCAGTCGGCAATCCTATCAATGTACTTTGTGAGATGATTGCTTCTATGAAAGACGAAAATAAACACATCACGATTCCGCATTTTTATGATGATGTAGTCATATTCAGCGAAGAAGAACGCGCTGAACTAAACAAAGCTCCATTTAGTTTGGAGGATTATAAGGCTTATTTGGATATTCAAGACGTAGAAGGCGAAGCAGGCTATACCACGCTTGAGCGCACAGGCATTCGCCCCACGCTTGATGTGAATGGCATTTGGGGGGGCTATACAGGCGAAGGCTCAAAAACCGTATTGCCCTCAAAGGCTTATGCCAAAATCAGTATGCGCCTCGTACCCAACCAAAACCACGAAAAAATAACCGCGCTTTTCCAAGCACACTTTGAGCGCATTGCACCCAAAAGTGTCCGCGTAATCGTAAAACCTCATCATGGCGGAAATCCTGCCCTTACCCCTACAGATTCTGTAGGCTACAAAGCCGCAAGTCAAGCTATGGAAGATACTTTTGGCAAAAAACCTATCCCCACACGCGGAGGTGGAAGTATTCCTATTGTGGCTCTTTTTGAGCAAGAATTGGGCTTAAAAACTATCCTGATGGGTTTTGGATTGGATTCTGATGCGATTCACTCTCCAAACGAACACTATGGACTGTTTAACTATTTCAAAGGTATTGAAACTATCCCCTTGTTCTTCAAGCATTTTGCGGCTATGAAAAAATAGTTTTTTTTTTGATTTACGATTGACAATCGTAAATCGTAAATCGTAAATCAAAAATCAAAAAACTACTTAATTTCAGGATACACAAAGCCATATTTGGCAGTAATGTCTTTCTTTTTCATTTTTTTGAAGGAGAAAGACATTTGTATATCTTTTTGGGGGCGGTCGCCTCTGGCTGTGGGCTGGGTGGCTATTTTATCAAGCACATCAAGTCCCTCTACCACTTCCCCAAAAACAGTATAGTTTTGGTCAAGAAAAGGCGTGCCACCTATTTTTTTGTAGGCATCTACTTGTGCGGGCGTGAGTGTAAGTTGGCGACTTTTGGCTATGTTGCTAAGTTCTGCATCTTCGTATTTTTTGCCATGCACGATATAAAATTGGCAACTGCTTGAGGCGCGTGTGGGGTTTTCGGTACGCGCCGCCGCGAGTGCGCCTTTTTTATGAAATCTATTGGCACGAAACTCTGCCTCTACAGTATAAGGCAAGCCGCCCGCTCCGAGCATCTGGTCTGGTTTGGCATTTTTTGAATTGGGGTCGCCTCCCTGAATCATAAAATCTTTGATAACGCGGTGGAAAAGTAGGTTATTATAAAACTTTTCGCGCACCAATTTCAAAAAATTGCTTCTATGTTTGGGTGTATCTTCATACAAAAGCATTTTTATATCCCCAAACTGTGTACTGAGCGTGATGAGTGTATCATGACGCTGAACTTTAGTTTTTGTTTTCTTCTGCGCGAGGGCAGGCAAGGTAAAAAGTATGCAAAGTAGCAAACTTGTAATCGTATTTTTCATGGGTATTATTTGAAAGAAAGGGTAAGTAAAATTTTCCAAGCCAAATCCACTTGGTTTTGGTCTAAATATTTTTGGGCAAGTTTATGCAAAAGATTTTCTGAAAGTGGTTCATAGAGCATTTTTTGAGCTTCTTGCATCACTTCTTTGAAGGCATCACTTCCCTGAAAGTTTGCCAAGTCTTCGGGGGTAGGCAAGGTTTCTACATTGCCGAGTTTGCCCAAATCATTGCCTGTAAGTATGCGGCTGAGGCGTATAGCTTCGGGCATAGTATCGATGCCTATGCCTTTTCTCACCAACGGTTTCTCGACTTCAAAAAGCGCGTTGCCATTTGCCCTACAGTACCAGTCGCCTCCCAAACGCGCTACAAGGTCTATTTTTTGGACATCGATGCCTCCTTTTTCATTCAGTACAGCTTCGTTGATGTGCGCCAGTAGCACCTCACATATTATCAGGTTGCCTGCGCCTCCTTCCGTACCTGTTTCAATGATTTGGATTACTTTACATTCAAACGATACAGGCGATTCGGCTACGCGAGGCGGTTTTACCAATGTGGAAGGCACCTCTGTAAAGCCCGCTTTCACAAATTCGTTCACACCTTTGTCGTATTCGGTACTTGCGAGCGATACTTGATGCACCATCGAGTAGTTCACTGCATTGATGACTACTTCGGGTACTTCGCGGACGTTTTCAAAGGTGTGCTTCGTGGTATTGTCGCGTCCTCTGCGGGCAGGCGAGAATATCAAAAGCGGTGGATTCGCTCCAAACGCATTGTAAAAGCTAAAAGGGCTTACATTTACGTTGCCTTGTGCATCTACTGTGCTTGCAAAAGCTATAGGGCGAGGCGCGACTGCGCCCAGCAAAATCTGATGGAACTCTGGGACACTTACGTCTTTAGGGCTGATGGTTTTCATTTGACAAGATACATTTAAAAGGGTTCTTAGAAAGTTAGGAATGAAAATAAAATAACATGATAATTTCACTCACGCGAAGCCACGCTGTAAGCGTCTGTTGGTATTGCTTAACCGCGTAAAAGCTCGATAACAGACGCTTACAGCGTGGCTAAATATGCTCAAGTTATTTTTTACTCGTTCCAAAGGGGAGTTTTTATGTAAGTTTGCATTTAAACTTGCCTACCAAAACACTAAAATAGCCGAAAATTAGAGATAATTTTCCCCTTTGGGGCAGGGGGCTAAATAATTACCATTTTTTTACATTTTTTTGGGGATAAGAGTTCGCTCATTGCTGTTTTAAGTCCCATAAGACATATCTTTGAATACATCAGTAAGTTCCAAAAAGCCTTGAGTAGTACGGTAGCTACGCAAAAGCATCTGAAAAATATCATGATAGTTTTCGGCAAGAGCTTCCATCATTTTGGCTTGTATGGCGGGTTTTCGCTCAAATATTTGTTGGATATTGACTTGTGGTATTACATAGATTTGGGCAAAAGGCGACTGCACAAAGGCGTTGTAAGTCCTTTTGGTATAAAGCAACAAGGCACTATTCCCAAACGAACCCGCCTTGCCTACCTGCGAGAGTGGCTCAAATTTATCACGTACATCTATCTCTATAGATATTTTGCCCTCTTTTACTATGTAGAGTGCTTGGGCGGGGTCATTCCTAAAAAATATCACTTCACTTTGTTTGTATTGCCGAAGGTGCATATACGGCAGAAACATATCCAAATCAGCCTCGCTCAATTTGGAAAACAGTTTATTACTTTTTAAGAACTCAAAAATCACGACTTGTTCGGGCGTGAAGGTTCGTTTAAATAAATTCATAGGAAGGTAAGGGCTAAAATCCTAACATTTTCAGGGCAGTGATAGCCGCTTCATCTCCTTTGTTGCCATGTTTTCCGCCTGCGCGATCGAGGGCTTGCTCAAGCGTATCAGGCGTAAGCACACCAAAAATAACAGGCTTATTGTATTTCAAATTTACCTGCGTGATGCCGTCTGCGACAGCCTGCGAAATAAAATCAAAGTGCCTCGTTTCGCCCTGAATGATACAGCCAAGCGCGATAACAGCATCTATTTCAGGCTCTTGTGCGAGCCATTGCGCCCCCAGCGAAAGTTCAAAACTACCTGGTACGGTTTTGATAAATATATTTTTTGTTTGCGCGCCATGTTTTTTGAGTGTATCGAGTGCCCCATCTAAGAGCGCGGACGTAACGTCTTCGTTCCACTCTGCCACCACGATTCCGAACTTTAGCTCGGTAGCGGTAGGCAAGTTGCGGGTAGAATAAGTGCTTAGGTTTTTGAGGGTAGTAGCCATGTATTGTATTATATGAAGGTTTATCAATCTGCTACAACTTCTTGCATCTGATGTACTACAGTATCCAAGTCTTTGACAGCCGTATCCAAATGTTTTAGTAGTTGTTCTTTTTCACTGTCTATAGACTCCGTTTCATAAAGTTGGTATAGCCCCAGTATATTGGCGATAGGTCGCCTCAAGACGTGGGCATTATAAAACGCATATTCACGTAATTGCTTATTGCGGAGTTCTATTTTTTGGGTGCGTTGTTGCACCATTTCTTCGAGGTTTTGATTCAGTGCTTCTATTTCATCTTTTTGTTTTTGTATCAGCGTTTTATTTTTGTAAATATAGGCTAAAAACAAAACCAAAAGTAATGTAAAAACGGTTGCTACGATGATAATCGTTTGCATTTTTTCTATATGCAAAGCCTTATTTTTATTTTCAGCCTTGAGTTTTGCTTCGAGTATGCGCATCTTATCTGCTTCGAGTCGGGCATATTTGGCAAGTAGAAAGAGGCTATCCGCTTTTCGTTTGTCTTTTTCTATGGTGGCTAAGTGTTGCATCTGTTCCGCTTCCAATTCTTTAGCTTTTTTTTCTGTATTTATTTTCTGTATTTCATTGTCTTTGGCAAAGTAGGCAAGTTCTT
The DNA here is from genome assembly GCA_013298105.1 of Cytophagales bacterium. GTDB lineage: Bacteria > Bacteroidota > Bacteroidia > Cytophagales > Microscillaceae > RDXI01. The sequence goes on along the minus strand of JAAFJK010000440.1, from coordinate 8,173 downwards.
TGTCTTTGCGCTCGAGCTGTATTTTGGCTTCTAAATTATGAATAGCTTTTGATTTTTCAATATTGTATAATGTATCATTGATTATTTTATATTTTTCGTGGTAAGCAAGGGCATTTTCAAAATCTCCTTGTGCTTTATGTATTTGATAAATAGTAGCATTCAGCAAGTTTTTTTCATATATAAGTCCTATTTTTTCGGCTATCTGCAACCCTTTTTCGGCTTGGCACATAGCCTCTGCATAACGTTCTTGTTTGAGATAAAAGTACGCAAGATTGTATAGAGTTCTTGTTATATCAATTTGATTATTCGTTTTTTGATTGATTTGAAGGATTTTAGTGTAAATCTCTGTAGTTTTTTCATATTCTTCTTTATCTACATAGATACTAACCATGTTATTTAAAGCTGCAACCAACCCAAACTGTTTGGGTGTTTTTTCTAAGATTTGGGAGGCTTTTTCATAGTATTCAATAGCTTGGTTTAGTTTTTTTTGTTTTTGTGCTATTACGCCCAAATTGACATAGCTTAGTCCTATGCCTTCTTCATTATTTGTTTGGCGGTCTATTTCCAAGCTCTTTTGATAGTGTTCAAGTGCTTTGTCGAGCATACCTTCTTTTTCATAAATCATGCCTATGTTATTCATGCTTACAGCAATGCCTTTCTTATTCTCTATTTTTTCATTAATTTTAAGGCTTTCATAGTGCTTTTCTAAAGACATTTTGTATTTGCCTTGTTTTTCATAAATACGCCCGATGTTGCTCAAAGCAATGGCAGTAAGTTTGTCTTGTCGTGTATGTTTGCACTGCTGGACTCCTTTTTCATAATATGTCAATGCTTTGGCATAATCGTGGGATTCAAAATACACATGACCTATATAGACAACCGCTCGCGCTTTACCCCTTACAAATCCTATAGATTCGCTGAGTCGAAGTGCATTTTCTGCAAACCACATAGAACTGTCCTTTTTGAAGTGGCGATATTCTTGTGATATGCTCAGAAAAGCTAAGATATGGGTAGTATCTATCTTATTTGTGGAACATAGCTTATACAAACTATCCAGCTTTTTTTGGTTTTGTGCTTCAGAATGGAGAGGTGCAATCCCCCAAATGATAAAAAATAATAGACCAATGAATTTCATAGTAAGATTTGGATAGTAAAAAATGCAAGTGTTTAGCTATTCACGTTTGATAGTTAAACACTTACAAATATATACATATTATGTTTATAAATCTTATATTACTTCAAAAAAAATATTATCTTGCCTGCCCTGCCCGCTATTTTTGTTTAATCAAAGCAGTCCAAACACTTAACTTTGTGCCATCTAAGCGTGTCCAGATAGGTCTTACCACGCCTTTGTAGGCAGATATATTGTTATAGTCCCCAAAAAATGTCAATCTGTTGGGTTTGAAAGGTTTTTCGCTAATTTTTTCGTTTTTGAAGGTTTCGCCTCCGTCTTTGGAAGTAGCGAGCCAAACGTCCGTTTGCGAATCGCTGTAATCGCGGCGGTCATAAAACACAATATAAATGTATCCTGTAGCCGCATCGACTGCCATCCAGTTAAAGAATTGGTGCTTGCCTGCCCCGTCATCATTTACGCGCTTGGGTTTTGTCCACGTTTTACCTCCGTCATTTGATTTGGCGAGCCAAATGTCTGTATCATTTTTGCCATTGCGTTGGTCAGACCAGTTGATGTAAATAGTGCCTTTGTATGGACTTTTGGGGCTTATATCACACCCCGTTACGGGCATACCATTCACACGATTGATGTCAGGAATGTCAATGCTCCAGCCTTTGGGAAGGTCTGCCGCTATGATGTCTTTGGCTTGCCAAGTCTTGCCTGCATCTGTGGAGTAGTCAAAATAAATCTTCTCATGCACTGCCCACGCCACATATACCTCGCCATTCAGCCCCACACAAGGCACTGCGCCCTCTACTGTTTCGTCATCATCTATACAGTCTCCGCCGACCCTCATTCCAAGTCTTGCCACCATCTGTAGAGGTTTGGCAGACTATCCTATCGAGGATAGAAGGATTTGCCCAGCCTTTTCCGCTTGGGTCTGAGAGGTGGAAATAATACACGCGCCCATCTTTGTCTGCAATCAAGCAAGGGTCGCCAAAAACGCCATGCGTTTTGGATTTTAGTGGGAAGTTCGTCCATGTTTTTCCACCATCTTTCGAGTGGTGTACCCTATTCAGGATAGAACCCGCAATGATATTTTTTGGGTTTTTGGGATTGATGACGATACTTGGCTCGCAAGGTCCGTAACCATCTTGAGTATCATCTATGAGGATATTTTTATGTTGCCCTACTGCAGTCAGGCAGGCAAGGGACAGGAGGCAGGCAAGGGTGTGTTTGAGCATATTTACGATTTTTGATTTACGATTTACGATTTTTTTCGGTTGGCAATCTGAAAAAAAGGGAAATGGGTTAGGATTTACAAATACAACGAAATCACATAATGCCACACGCCCAAAATTTCCTTCAAATCCGTATAAATTTTGTTGTCTATATAAAAAGTATCCTGCTCAAAGCGCATAAATTGCCATTCTACGCCATCTGTAGCGCAGCCATACAAAAACGGCACGTTTTTATTTTCCGATTCATTGAATAACTTTGCGCCATAAAGTTGTGCCGCACATTGGGCTTGTCCCCACTCCATATCTTCATCTTTTGACTCCACCAAAGAAATGATAGGCAACTCCAAATAAACACTTTTAGGCACAAGTGTAAAGAAAAAATCACACTCACCTGCCAAATCTTGTTTAGAATCGACCTCCAATTCCTCGCCTGAAAACAGCGTAACTTTTTCTTGAAAGGCTTGAGCAATCTCTACCAAAACAGGCGACACGATACGCTCTGCTTTGACTTTTTCATTGATAAGAGGTACTATCTTTGCCATCTTCAAAGTTTCCAAAAGCCATACACTTGGCTCTATAGGCAAAATTGTTTCGAACAATTCTGTTCTTTTAGCAGACAAGCCAAATTTTTTGCTTACTACTTTGAGTTTTTTAAAATTACTATAGCCCATAATCTTTTGAAATTTCTGTATAAACCAATTTGGTGGTTTGGTTGAAAGTTGAAGGTTAAAGTTGATTTGTTATCTTTCATCTGTAAAATTAGGCAACGTGAACGAATTTTCCAAATACTTATTTTACCTTTCAAAAACCTATCCCAAACCTTACCCCTGTACTTGCCTGCCTCCGCGCCTGAAATGCCGTAACCCAATCTATGCGCAAGACTTTGAAAATATGCTCCACTCCTATTCCAAATTCCCAATATTGCCCTACGGCGGGCGTATGCAAAAAATTCATACTCAAGACTTCCTGCCACTTGAGTTTTTTGATAAGAGGGATTCCATTGAACAAAAAGCCGTTAAAATGATGCTCAAAATGCGCCTTCAGATAGGTTTGGCGCGTGCTATAGAGGTAATAATCCAGCAGAAAATATTGCCTGATGTCATTCCTGCCAAAAAGCGTTTGATTACCCAAAAAATGTCTGTAGTCTATGAACTCTATGCGGCGCGTACTCAAGAACTTGCCTGCCTCCACTTCCCACTCGCTCTCCCCTACCATACCAAAATTCCAACTATCCAACACCTGTAGCATCATAAAATCATAGTCCACTGCACTCCCACCCCACGCCAAGCCCTTCCTATAGTTCAGCCGAATCGTAGGATATTTGGACTCGACAGTATAGGTATATTCAGGATAGACCGCGTATTTTTCTCCCAAATCCAAACTCAAGACCACACCCAAAATCATAGCTCGGTGGGTATTAAAAAAAGTTTGGGTTGTTTCTAAGTTCGTAGGAAAATTTGGTGTGAAAGCGCGGTTATCAAATTTTATGATACTATAGTCTGTATTATTTTGCATTTCTCGTCTTTCGTTCCATTCCCAAGAGGCATTTATCCTGAAGCCCCGCAGGAGTCGGTGTCCGTAGGCAAGTTGGAGGAAAGTTTTTTCGTAGATTTTTTGGAAGTTCTGCTTATTCAAGAGCGTATAGGCGGTATTGGCAAAAGGTCGAATCAGCACTTGCCTGCCCAACTGCTCTATATACTGCCCGCCCGAAGCCGAGATATATTGCCACTTTTGGGGGTTGAAATAATAGAAAAGCTCAAGTTTTGCCTGTAGGCGTTTGTTGGCAAAGCCATAACGCAGGTAAGGCGAAATCGTAAAATATTTGCGGTTATCTTCTCCAAAGCCCTTGCGGACTACAGGCGAAAAATCAACCGCCACGCCCTCGACTGTGTTGTACTGTAGCATGGCAGGCAAGGGGTCAAAGGCGTAGGTAAGTTTTTGGAAAGACCGCCTGTAGGTATAGCCCCGCCAAAAAAGGTTCAAAACCCTGAATCGGTTGCGCTCGCGGTCGGTAGAATCTTTGTAGGTTTTTGTTTCTTTTACTATAGCTATACTGTCCCTGAACTTATATTCGCGCACCTCGAGGTGCGTAAGTGGTATGGGGCGGATAGTTTCCCAGTGCGCTGAGTCGCGCTTGTTGGATTCTTTTTCTACTGTGAGGACTTCTTGCGTGAAGTGCTTTTTGGGAAAAGCTGGCTCAAGCACTGGAGGCGAATAAATAAAAATGACATTGCCATTGCCCTTAAAACCAAAGGCATTGAACTCAAAATAAGCCTTTTGCGTAAGCGGAAACCAAATATCTGTCCCTTGCACAGGGGCATAGACTTGATATACCGAAGCCGAATCCACAAACTCCATCTGTCCTTTGCGCATCACAAGTTCCGCGCTGTGTATGCGCCAAGTATCTTCTATGATGTAGATATAACCGCCATAAGCGGGCGTAGATTTGCGCTTGGGTATGAGGCGAATTTTGTTTATCAGTTGCCCATCTTGATAAAACGCCCCTTCGAGCCTGTATCTATAGTATGCAAAGGCATTGGTGGCAATGGGTGATACAATACCGCGCTCGGTTATTTCCTGTCCCGATATGTTGTCATAGAGATTCAGCCACGCGCCACTTGCTTGATTGAAGCTGAAGGCTTGACTTTTTCCGCTTACTTTGGAGGAGATAATTTTCTCAAAATACTTATCGGGTTGTTTGAAGCTCACTTCCGAAAGGGATTCTGAAAAATAGACCACGCCCGTATCGACTTGTATGCTCTGCCCCATAATGGCAGTAGGACGCTTATTGAGGCGTTGCATACTTTTGATGTAGGCGCGGGTTTGATAGCTTTTGATTTCTTCTTTGAGGTAGTATTTTCGTTTTGCTTGAGCTTTTCTGATGATAGTCCGCGCGGGGTCATTGTCTATAGTTACAAGCTCTACGGTAGGCAAGGTAAGCTGTTCGGACTCGAGGGGTATGTCCAGCAAAAGATTTTCATTGGTCATCTCTACTTGCACTGTCTGCACCTTGTAGCCCACATATTGAAAAACAAGTATATGCGTTCCCGCAGGCAAGGTAAGGGCATATTCTCCCGCTTCATTGGCAGTTGCGCCTTCTCCTGTTCGCTTGGCATAGACAGTAGCAAAGGGCAGTCCTTCGCCTTGCGCATCTGTGATTTTGCCAGTGAGCTTGCCTGCCTGTAGCGGGCAGGCAAGGCAGAGGTAGCCAAAAATCGTCCATAGTAGTTTATTCATAGCGTATCTTTATGCCTCAAAGATACAAATTTGTAACCAACCAAAGACTTTGAAAATAAGTTTTACCTTGCCTGCCCATGTAGGCAAGGTGCAACACTATAAGGTCATGGGAACTTCAAGCAAAAGAATTTCTGCTTCTGTATTGGCTTGTATATCCAGACTTTCTACGTCCCATATACCCAGTGCATCTCGGCTCTCAAGGGTTTGTCCTGCTATCGTGAGGTCGCCTTTTATCACAAAAGCATACACGCCATTGCCTTTCTTCTTGAGCTGATAAGTAGTCTGAAAATCTTTGTCCAATGCGCCTAAGTGAAACCATGCGTCTTGGTGTATCCACACGCCCTCGTCTTCTGCTGAAGGAGAAAGGATTTGCTGAAGGCGATTGTGCCTATCGGCTACATTGAGCATGATTTGCTGATAGCGTGGTTCTACTTGTCGTTTATTGGGCATTACCCATATTTGTAAAAGTTTTACAGGCGTATCGCGGTTTTTATTCATTTCGCTATGGAATATGCCTGTTCCTGCACTCATGACTTGTACTTCGCCATGATGAATGACGGCACTGTTGCCCATGCTGTCTTTATGCTCAAGTGCGCCCTCAAGTGGAATCGTGATGATTTCCATGTTGTCATGCGGGTGTTTGCCAAAACCCATTCCTCCCGCTACAGAGTCATCATTCAAGACACGCAAAACGCCAAAGTTCATGCGTTCGGGATTGTGGTAACTTGCAAAGCTAAAGCTGTGATTGGCTTGAAGCCAGCCATGGTTGGCAAAACCGCGTGTGTTTGCTTTGTGCAAAATGATATTTTTCATGGGAGTAGTAGAAAGAAGGTTAGGAATAAGAAGTGTAGAGGCTTGTACTATCAAACCTGCACCTATCAGTGATTGTTTGAGAAATTGTTTTCGATTCATAGTTTTTTGTGCAAAGATAACGCCCTTGCCTGCCCAAAAAAATAAGGTAGGTTAAGAAAATTTACGATTTTAGATTTATGATTTTGATAACGACATCATTAATTTGTAAAAGAGGCACGCGGATAACGCGGATTTTTTAATTTCTGAAATCAGACTACTGTACAATTTATTATTTGATATTTTTTATTTTCAACGTTGTCAATGGTCGAAGACCTTGACAAGCGTTGAAAATAAAAAATAATCCGCTTATTTTTCTTTTTTTGTACGATTGTCAAGGTCTTCAACCATTGACAACGTACAAAAAAAGAAAAATAGTTTTATATTTTTTTTCGCTTTTTAGTAATTTTAGGGGCTTAAATTCAAATTGTACAGTGGTCTGTTCTGAAATATAAAAAATCCGTGAAAATCCGCTTAATCCGCGTGCCAAAAGCATAGACAAAAACGCTACTAATCTTTAAAGTCATTATCAAATTTACGATTTTAGACTGGGTTTGTACGTGGGTAACACAGATTTTTATGGTTTGAAATACAAGGTTCTTCGAAAGTTATTGCGGAATATTCTGTAGAACAGGCTTCCAGCCTGTTTATTATTTGAAACAACAGGCTGGAAGCCTGTTCTACAGTTTTGCCTGCGCAATAATTTTTTAAGAACCAAATACAAAAGATTGAAAAGTAAAATCGTACATCCTCATTGGCTCATCTCCCCTCTCAAAGAGTGCGCCAAGCGCGTTCTTATTTGGGCTTCGGGCAGGTCTTGGGCAAGTAAAAACATCATCTTGGTAATGGCGGCTTCGGTTGTGATGTCTTTGCCACTGATTACGCCCATATCCACAAAAGATTGGCTTGTGGCGTATCGCCCCTGCATGACAAGCCCGCCTATACATTGCGAAACGTTGTAAATCCACGTTTTGCGGTCTATAGCTTCTCGGATAGCTTTGAGAAACCATGCATCTGTAGGTGCGTTGCCTGAGCCAAATGTTTCTAAAATAATGCCTTTCAAGTCATCTATCTCCAACATAGCGCGAAAAATACGCTCACTGATGCCTGGGAATATCTTTACTATAGCGACGCGGTTCTCCATTTGTTGATGTACTTGGAGAAAAGACAAAACATTGGGCGTGTTTATGGCAGAGTCGTGGTATTGGATTTGTATGCCGACTTTGGCAAGCTCGGGGTAGTTTTCGCTCTGAAAAGCATCAAAATGTGAGCTTTCTATTTTGCGGGTTCTGTTTCCACGCAAAAGCACATCATTGAAAAAGATTGCCACTTCAGGTACTACCGCACGTCCTGCTTGTTTGGCTATAGCTATTTCTATAGAAGTGAGCAAATTTCGGCGGGCATCTGTCCGCAAAGCACTGATAGGCAGTTGCGCCCCTGTGAGTATGACAGGCTTCCGCAACCCTTCGAGCAGGAAACTAAGCGCGGAGGCGGTATGCGCCATTGTATCTGTGCCATGCAATATTACAAATCCATCATATTCGTCATAGTGCTTGCCTACCAAGTCCGCGAGCTGAATCCAAATTTCGGGCTTCATGTTCGAGGAATCTATGAGTTTATCAAACGACACTACAGTCATTTCGCAGGCAAGTTCTTTGAGTTCGGGAACTTTGCGCAGGATTTGCTCAAATGGAAATGGCACGAGGCTACGGTGTTTTTTGTCATAAGTCAT
>JAAFJK010000631.1 GCA_013298105.1 Cytophagales bacterium | reverse complement strand
TGGAAAGATTTTGGGGTTACGGTTACGACACTTTGCCCTGGACCTACTGAAAGCGGTTTTCAGGCGGGCGCGGCTATGGAGGAAAGCAAACTTGTAAAAGGCAAAAAAATGCCTACTTCAGCCGAAGTAGCGAAGTATGGCTATAAATCCTTGATGCGTGGTACTGTGGTAGCGGTGCATGGTATGATGAACTGGATTATGGCGGCAAGTGTGCGCTTTGTGCCTCGCGGCATGGTTACGAAGATGGTGCGTGGTATGCAAGACAAAGCGAAAAAATAACATGAGCAAAGTAGCGACTACCATTTTCGTTTACAGCTTCTATCTTTTTTTGATGGGGCTTGGTATGATGCTGATACCCAATACATTGCTTGCTTTGTTTGGCTTCTTGCCTACTACAGAGGTTTGGATTCGTGTATTGGGTTTGTTTACCTTTACTACAGGCATTTACTATTTTCAGGCGGCAAGACATGAACAGACTGCGTTTTTTCAGGCAACTGTCGCGGGACGTATTTTCTTCTTTGTGATGATGTTGGTATTTGTATTTGCGTTTGAACAAAGTTATATGTTGGCATTGATTGGTTCTGTAGATTTATTGGGGGCGATTTGGACATTTTCCACTAAAAATAAATAACTTTGAGCCTTCAATTCGTATCTCCTTATGACTTCTCTTGGTATTTTTCACACAATCGTTTCGATTGTAGCTTTGTTAGTGGCTTTTGTGGCTATTTTCAGGCAAGGTTTGATTGCGCCGTATAGTTCGGTAGGCAAGGTGTATAGTGTGCTGACTGTGGTAGCGTGTGGGACTGCTTTTGGTATTTACAAAACAGGCAAGTTCAGTCCTGGTCATATTTTGGCGGTGCTGATTTTGGTAGTTTTGTTGTTGGTGTATGTAGTCTTAGACCAAAAAAAGACCTTCTTGCAAACGCTCTGTATGTCTGCTACGCTGTTTTTCTCTATGATACCCACTATAGTCGAAACACTGACTCGCCTGCCTGTAGGTGCGCCTTTCGCGCCTGACGCAGAAGCCCCCTTAGTAAAAATGTGTGTCGGGATTGTGTTTGTGCTGTTTTTGGCAGGAGCAACTTGGCAGTTTTTTAGGCATAAAAAGGTGTAAACGCAATAAGGAACGAGTAAAAAATAACTTGAGAATATTTAGCCACGCTGTAAGCGTCTGTTATCGAGCTTTTACGCGGTTAAGGAACGAGTAAAAAATAACTTGCTAATTTTGTTAATCTTTTGCGCTTATACTTTGTTGCAATAATCATTACAAAACACCGCTTTGCGCTTCTATTGCGCCTCGTCTAAACCCAAAATATCGCACAAAATCTTTATCACTTTATTTTCTACTCGTTCCTAAGCAATACCAACAGACGCTTACAGCGTGGCTTCGCGTGAGTGAAATTATCATGTTATTTTATTTTCATTCCTAATGCAAATACGAGATTTGAAATAAAAAATGCAAACTGTATTCCTAATCTAATCATGAAACGCTTTTTAAAAATTCTCAAAATCACAGGCATTGTGTTGGCTGTTTTTCTACTGCTCGTTTTGGTAACAGTCTATTGGCGATATGGCGGAGGCACGAATTATCCTGACCTTACTACGAAGCCAATCCTTACTGAAAAGGACGTAGAACAATTCCTTGCCTACCCTGAGCCTATAGGCAATGTAGCCGCAAGTAATGACACGAGCTATAAAACCCGTGTGTTTTTTACGGTTCACCCCGAATCACACCCTACAGGCGATAAATTACTCGAAATCGTGGAAGGAAAGGCTGTGCCTTATCCTGATGCAAAATCCCAAAAAACGCTTTTCAATACAGTTTTAGGCGTATATATTGACAAACAAAACCGCCTCTGGACTATAGACCATGGCAATCATGCTACGCAAGATGTAAAATTACTTGCCTTCGATTTGAAAACCAATAAATTGGTGCATGAACATATTTTCCCAAGCAGTGTAGCAGAGTGGTTGTCGTTTTTCAATGACCTTACAGTATCGCCTGATGGCAAATATGTTTTTGTGGCAGATGTGAGTTTTTGGCGCAAAAGCCCTTCTATAGCTGTCTATGATGTAGAGAAAAAGAAAAGTTACAGCAGATTGGACAATCATGCCTCCGTTTCTGCGCAAAATTGGGTACCGAAAAACCCTACCAAAGAAATGCGCTTTTTTGGCGGTTTGGCTTGTCTGAAAGCAGGCATAGATGGCATAGATTGTGATGCCAAAGGCGAGTTCGTCTATTATGCGACTATGGCACACGAAGGGCTTTATAGAATCCCTGTCAAGACCTTGACTGACGAAAAATTAAATGCTCAAGAAGTAGAGGCGAAAGTGGAATTTATAGCCAAAAAGCCTTTGAGTGATGGCATACGCTTAGATGAAGCTGGCAATGTCTATATCACAGACATTGACCATCAAGGCGTATCTATCATAACGCCTAAGCGCGAACTCAAAACACTCATAAAAGATAAACGCATTCGTTGGGCTGATGGATTGAGTTTTGCAGGAGATGGTTGGTGTTATTTGGCTGATAGTGCCATTCCTGACCAAATGCTGATGAGCAAAGAACATATCAAGGCGAAAGCTCCTTACTATATTTTCAGGTTTAAGAGAATGGGTTTGGAATAGTAAATAATTTCAATTCTTGGAAAATTTACCCGATAATATGCTGTTTTCCCACAATTAAAATTGTGGGCTTTATTGTTTTATCCCATACAGCCCAAGATTTTAATCGCAGGTGGCAAGCAGAGTCCTTGCTAACTTTCGAAAAAACAAAATAACCAAAATGCGC
>JAAFJK010000232.1 GCA_013298105.1 Cytophagales bacterium | reverse complement strand
CGTGGTCTTTTTTTGGGATTGCCAATCGAAAAAAATGCCCTTGCCTACGTGGGCAGGCAAGGGCGGATTTTCTGGTCTTTTTTCAGATTGACAACCGAAAAAATCGTAAATCGTAAATCGTAAATCATAAATCATCATTCCCCTTTCCTTGCCTGCCTGATTTGTTCTTTTTGAGTTTCGTAGATTTTTTGGTAGGCTTGATAGTCTTCGGGAGAGCTAAGTTTTTTAATTTCTTCCAATGCGCTGTCCCCATAATTTTCCAAACCCATAATGAGGCATTGCTGGGCGTAAGCCTGCTGAAGCCCAAGCGCGGCAGGATTTGAACGCACTGCTTCTACCAATACTTGATAGGCTTTTTCGGGGTTTTGGAGTTTATTTTGGAAAAAGCGAGCTATTTGTACGATAATATCCTCGTTGTAAGGCAGTGTGAGTGTAGCTTGCAAATACTCTTTTTCAGCAGTTTTGGCATCTTTTTTATCTTCAGCTATTTGCCCCCTGAAAAAAGGCAGACTTCGCTTGTGCAGGGCGTTTAGCCTTACTTTGTCCATTTGGGAGGCAAGTTCATCAAATTTTTGTTGCCTTGCAAGGATACGCAATTTGGCGTGATTCATCTCCGAAGCGGTATTGGCAGGCAAGTCCGCAGAGGCAGGCAAGGTAAGCCCTATATCCATAGCTTTGGCGAGGTCGCCTTTATTCAGCAAAAGGTCTATCAAATCACAGCCTGCTTTTGCCTTCAGGTGTTTGTCTTGCATCTCATCATAGAAAGTCCGCAAAACTTTCAAAGGAATAAAGGTGCGTTTGTAATGGATAAGATTGTAACGGTCGTTGTCGTCTTCCACTTTGCTGTCGTCTGCAAGGACATTGATGATGCGTTTTGCCCATTTCGAAAGTTCTTTATCGCGTTCTTTGGTTTGGGGATTGGGCGCGAACTCCGCGACCTCTTTCCAAAGGTCTGCCGCTTCTTTGAACTTGCCTACCTCACTCAGCACGAGGGCGCGGTAAAACTTGCCTTCGCGTTCGTTGCCGAGTTTGATGGATTTTTCGAGATAAAAATCCGCCAAAGGATAGGCTTTTTGCTCCATGAGCCAAAGCCCGAGAATGGTATTGTGGTAGGCATTATTGCCTATCGAGGGCGAGCCTGCCAATGTCTGTATGCCAGCATCTGTATTGCCTCTGTAGTATTCATAACAAGCCGATATAAAGCGCGTGCGGTCTGTATTTTGCCCTGATTGGTCTGCTTTTTCAAGGTCTTTCAGTAGGCGCGGGACTTCTTCGTCTGTATGTCCGAGCCTATTCAGGGCATAGTTGTAACTGTAGGCAAGGCGTTGGTTGAAGTCCTTTGTCATCTGTACCTTGCCTGCCTGACTGAGCGGTGCGAGTGTGAGATATTCGCCATAGCGTGAGAAAAGTGTCAATTTATTTGCCCTGCCTATCAGGTTTTGCGCCTCTCCATCTACGGGAGGTAGTTTATCAATTCTGGCATCTTTAGTCTTTTTCTCTGCCAAGATAGCCCAAAAATTGTTTTGCGGAGCTTCATCTTTTGCATAATATTTTGCTTTCTCAAGATGATAAAACGCCGAATCAAGGACACTGTTTTCTTTGTAGCGAAGCCCTAAGTTATTGTTCAGGTAAGCATTTTTAGGAAATCTCTTTGCCCCTTCTTGTAGCATAAAAAGCGCGTGCATAGGCTGTTCCTTGTCCAAAAACGTTTGGCTAAGTTGGAGGTAAGTTTGGGGCAGCGGCTCACGCTTCAGGGCAGTCTGCAAGTAAGCCACCTGTTCGGATATGTTGTCTTCCTGTGCGGCTATGTAGGCAAGGGCATAATTCGTGTGGTGATTCCAGTGGTCAAATGCTTTTGCCTGCAAATAATTGAATTTGGATAAATTACGTTCCTTGAATACGCTATAGGCATCGCCCATGCCGTTGTAGTAGCTGGCTACTATCTGGTAATACATATATTGCTGACCTGCCACATAAAACATCAACGTAATGGCAAAACCAAAATAGCGCGTAATGTTGAAAGGCACTAATTTTCCTTCGTATGTGATTTTATCTACCTCAAAGCCTTCGCGGATAGGTTCATTGAAATTCAAAATAACATAAATCAAAAATATTATCCCAAAACCTATGTACGCATACAGCGTAAAATCACGAAACACCCAAAGTAGCGTATCTTGGCTGGTAGCGTGCGCAAAGCCTATAGTCGCAAAAGCTATGATAGCCATACCAATATATATGAACGCACCCGAAGGGGCAAAATCCCATAAACTGCTCGTGAGATTTGCGCGTTTTTTGTAGCCCCAAATACCCAAAATAGTGCTTATCAACAGAAGCCAATGTGTATCTATGAAAGTCAAACCAATGCGCAAATAATTTGTGGTATCAAAATAATACAGAAACAAATGCAATAAATACACACAAGTAATAAGCGAAATATGCACAATATTATTTTTTGTGCCTTGTCTGTTGTACTTTACTATGAGGTGAAAAATGATGTGTGGAATGTCTTGAGCCGTCATAGTGATGAACACCAGCGTAAGCAAAACGGGTATCATCAACACACCCGAAGTCAAAAATATATACGGCTTCAGCAAAGGCGTAACACTCAAAAAATAGCCCCACCAAACCGCACTAAATCCTGCAATAATCAAGAAATGACTATGCCATGACCATTCTCTGGCAAAAGACTGTAAGCTAAAAGTCAAACCTATATACGCCAAAAGGGTAAGCAAAAGCAACATATTGTTACCACCCAGTAACGCCAAATTGTCTAACTGCAAAGCAGACAAAAATACAATAAAACAAGTCATCCCTACCGCATACCAAAGCGACTTCAACCGCGTAAAGATACTCAAAAACAACACTGCACAAAACGCCAAAATGCCTCCATAGAGTTGGTACACCCACGTATGGAAAGTAAAGCCTTGAGCGGTAAGTTGGTAGCTCTGCGCAGGTACGAATATCTCGCCCTCGATAGGAATATTGAACATACCCGCATTGACTTCTGAAAGGGTGTGTTTGCGGGGTTGAAGGTCGGTTTTGACTTCTACAGGCAAAGACCAAGACGAACTTGTGAAATAGGCAGTAACATAAAGCGCGATAGCTACGCCCAAACACGCCAAAAGTAGCCAATACGAAATGCGTAAACTGCGCGTCCAAACATTCCAAAACAAAAAGGGTTGTGGGGTTTCTGTATCTGTTACTTGTCTGATGGGTAGTTTCATAGTGCAAAATTAGCAGTTTATTCAAAAAAATAGCTTTTTATAAATAAATACTATCCAACTAAGCTAAAACGGAACAGAAGGTGGGAAATACTTTTCATTATTGCAAGTGGTCATGGTTGCTAAGGAACGGAAATTAAATAACCTCATCTTTTTATATCTTGTCTTTTTAGCACGCGGATAACGCAGATGAGGCTGATTTTCACGGATTTTCTGGTTTTAAAATTTAAAAATCCGTTGTCATCTGTAAAATCCGCGTTATCCGCGTGCTAAAAAGATGAACTTATTTTATACTTGTTCCTAATAGCAAGGCAACCCAAAAACCAAGAAAGTAGTTTTTTCATAGTGGTTTGGTTAGAGGTAAAAAGCCTTGTCCCTTGCCTGCGTAGGCAAGGAGCAAGGCTATAAAATCAAGGCAGATTGAGTATAATATCTTTGTCATCTCCACAACCGTTGCTATCAAAATATATACCATTGGGGGAGGGAATATTAATTCCCCTTGAAGTATTCCGCAGTAAATCATTCATATTTTGCAGACCAATAGCCCAGATAAACACAATTTTTTGTGGGTCAATAGATCTTTTCCTGATTGAATAAGTATCTATGATTTCTGCCTCTTGGAATCCACCTGTTTTTTTTCGAACTGGAAATAATTCTTGTCCTTTCTCCAAATCACCCATAATATAATACAAGGTGTCCTGATTGCTGTAGTTATTTTGATTCAACTTTATTTTAAAATTTACCATGCTGTCGTCTCTCACATACCAATCCTTTTTCAGGCTGATGGGTTCTTTAAAAGACTTTGACACGCCAACTGTGGACGAGGATATACTCATCTCATACGTATTTATGAAAGAATCATGCTCCACTTTGTACTCAAGTCTAAAGTTTCCTTCTGCATCAGTCGTAGTGGAGTTGATAAGTTTTCTTTCATTAGGGTGTTTTGTACTGCCTATTTGTATCACAGAAATAGTTGCATTGGCTACAACCTGTGTGCGCTTACAATCAAAATACAATTTTCCCTCAAGGGCATAGATAGGCCAGTACTTCTCATTATTGCAAGTGGTAAGGGTTGCCAAAGTAAGGCAACCCAAAAACCAAGAAATTATTTTTTTCATAGTGGTTTGGTTAGAAGTAAAGAGCCTCGCCCCTTGCCTGCGTAGGCAAGGGGCAAGGCTATAAAATCAAGGTAGATTGAGTACAATATCTTTGTCATCTCCACAACCGTTGCTTTCGAAATCTACTCTCTGAGATTCTGGAGGTATTATTCTATATGACCAATTTTCAAGTAATTTGTACATTTCTTTTAAACTTATTGCCCAACACATCATTATTCTTTGTGGCTTGAATGTTCTATTTATTATGGATTTCTGCAAAATAGATTGCCCTTGTTGAAAACCTCCTGATTTTTGCTGAAGAGCCAACAAACCTTCATTTTTTTCCAAATCAATCAAGGTGTAATACAAGGTGTCAGCTTGCGTATAAATTTTTTGCCCCATATTTATTTTTAGGGTAATTTTACTCTCATCTCTTACAAACCAATCCTTTTTCAGGCTGATGGGTTCTTTAAAAGACTTTGACACGCCAACTGTGGACGAGGATATACTCATCTCATACGTATTTATGAAAGAATCATGCTCCACTTTGTACTCAAGTCTAAAGTTTCCTTCTGCATCAGTCGTAGTGGAGTTGATAAGTTTTCTTTCATTAGGGTGTTTTGTACTGCCTATTTGTATCACAGAAATAGTTGCATTGGCTACAACCTGTGTGCGCTTACAATCAAAATACAATTTTCCCTCAAGGGCATAGATAGGCCAGTACTTTTCATTATTGCAAGTGGTCATGGTTGCCAAAGCAAGGCAACCCAAAAACCAAGAAATTATTTTTTTCATAGTGGTTTGGTTAGAAGTAAAGAGCCTCGCCCCTTGCCTACGTAGGCAAGGGGCAAGGCTGTAAAATCAAGGCAGATTGAGTATAATATCTTTGTCATCTCCACAACCGTTGCTATCAAAATATATACCATTGGGAGAGGGAATATTAATTCCCTCTTTTCTAAATATAATATTTGCACTTTGCCAGCCAATAGCCCAGATAAACACAATTTTTTGTGGGTCAATAGATCTTTTCCTGATTGAATAAGTATCTATGATTTCTGCCTCTTGGAATCCACCTGTTTTCTTTCGAAGTTCAAATAATCCTTGCCCTTTGTCCAAATCAATCATGGTATAATACAAGGTGTCCTGATTGCTGTAGTTATTTTGATTCAACTTTATTTTAAACTTTACCATGCTGTCGTCTCTCACATACCAATCTTTTTTCAGGCTGATAGGTTCTTTAAAAGACTTTGAGACTCCAACTGTGGGCGAGGATATACTCATCTCATACGTATTTCTGAAAGAATCATGCTCCATTTTGTACTCAAGTCTAAAGTTTCCTTCTGCATCAGTCGTAGTGGAGTTGATAAGTTTTATTTCATTAGGGTGTTTTTTACTGCCTATTTGTATCACAGAAATAGTTGCATTGGCTACAACCTGTGTGCGCTTACAATCAAAATACAATTTTCCCTCAAGGGCATAGATAGGCCAGTACTTCTCATTGTTGCAAGTGGTCAGGGTTGCCAAAGCAAGGCAACCCAAAAACCAAGAAATTATTTTTTTCATAGTGGTTTAGCGGAGGATAAGGCGTTGGATAAAAGTTTTAGCATCAGTACGAAAAAGAATCATATATACCCCCGCAGGAAGTTTATATGCGCAGCCGTTGGTACGCAAGGTTATTCTTGCCCCATAGACTGTGATAGGTTTAAAGCGCAATATTCGGATAGCCAATCCCCCCTCAAGGTCCATGAGTACATCGCCCGGTATACGAATATTCTCTGGTTTATACGGTCTGCGTTGGCTTTCTCCATCTAAAGAGCCGTTGGCAAGGGCTACTTTTTTGCAGAATTTGGGGTATTTGCCTATTGATGCCATATTGTTCAAGAATATTCCTCTTGCTTGATGTTGTATATATTGTCCATTCAGTGTGCTGTGCTGATAGTAAAGCATCAACATTTGTTTGGCTGATTCACAATCTAAAAATTGATTCATTTTTGCCATCAAAAAACGCTGAGGCGCGTGGATTATTTTTGATAAGCCCAACCCTGCTACGTCTTCAAGCGTAGCAAATCGGTACAGTGCCTGCAAACCCAAAGGGACATTGGCACCTTGATGGGGCGAATCTATCGTTATCAGGAGGCGTGTGTTGTGCATTCTATTGTCTTGTACGCGGTATCCTTCACGATAAGCCTCTGACTCCATGTAGCAGAGCGCGTACCTCGACACTAAACCACCCATACTCTCGCCAATCACTACAAATTGTTCATGGTTTTGTTTTGCTATGGCTTCCAGCTTCAGTCTATGCAACAAATCTACCAAATGCATCCCATTTTCGATGATGCTTTTTCGACTATTTTTATAGCTCAATACCAAAAAAGTGTAGCCTGAATTGCGCAATTCATCTAATCGACTGTTTTTCAACATATACGTATGAATATCTACAGTATTGCGATTTTCTTGTATGTCGATGCCTTCTACATAGATGGCTACTTTTTTGAAGTCGTCATTGGGTGTTTTGCTCTGTTCACAAGGATAATAAATGGCTACATCAAAACCTTCTACTCCCTCCAAAGCCCCATCATGTTGCGTGCCTAGAGCAACACCCGCGACAAGTATGCGGGAAACGGAGGTTTTAATCACTTTCTTGGGGTTATCTATATCTACTATAGCCACTGTAATAATTTTTTCACCTTCTGTAGCATAGGTTACAACGCGCTCATGTGGGGCTTTTGGGTCAAAAGCTATGAATCCCTTTCCATCACCAAAATCAATTCTGAATTGCCTTTCTGTGTAATAGGGTTCATTGTAAATGTCATACAAAATATTTTGGGGCGAGATAACAAAGTTTATCACATTGTTTGGCGCATCAAACCTCAAGACAGAGCCTGCAAATATATTGCGAAGGGTATCGTAAGGATTTAAGCCTTTACTTTTGAGAATGTTCGTAGTAGAATCAAACTCAAAATACATATTGCTACTCAGTGCATCATCTTTCAAATAATAGAAGTCGTAATCTACCAAACCAATCGGGACGGTTTGGGTAGGCAAGTTATCTATTGCACCCGCATAGAAACTGTCGCTTGTAGGCATTACGCTTTGGTCTTCTGCCATGTCGCGTACTTCTTCATAAGTAATCATAAAATTATTCACATCTGTAACCACAGTGCATATCTTGGCAAAAAAGGCAGAGTCAGCGCGGTGTGCGGCTCTTTCATACAAGAAATTGCGTGGCTCAGGTGCGGGGTTGATGGCTGAAAACATAGTCCGCAGTTGCGCATTCACATCATCAAGCGGGTTACTATTTTGAGCGCGCACAGTAGAAAAACTGACAACGAAACATACTAAAGCCATAGCAAATTTCGTTAATACAGTTGAACAGTTGACTGCTTCTTAGGAGTCTTTAGGGTTGATTTTTTTTGTTTCATGAAACATTGGGGTTAAGTTTTTTTTTGCAAATTTACGTAAAAATTGATAAACTTAATTTTTTTTCAAAAAAAATAAACGAGCAAATTATTCGTTTTTCAGAGGTTGCAACTTTATTACTTCCCCAAAAAAATATTATCAAATGAAACGTTTTTATTCACTCACTTTCTTGGTAGGGCTTTGGCTTACAGGCATAAATTGTCAATCCACTGTGGGGCAAAATGAAGCTGTCCTTGCCCCTGAAGCCTTTGCTACAAAACTAAAAAAGACCACGCAAGCGCAAGTGCTTGATGTGCGTACACCCGAAGAATTTGCCGAAAAGCACCTTACAAATGCCACCAACATCAACTATCATAACCCCGATTTTAGCGAATTGGCAGGCAAGGCATTGGACAAAAAGAAGCCTGTATTTGTCTATTGTTTGGCTGGTGGACGCAGCGCAAAAGCGCGTCAAATCCTGCAAGCGCAAGGTTATGAAGTTTATGAGATGCAGGGGGGACTTGCTAAATGGCAAAATGCAGGACTTCCGCTTGACTTTCAACCCAACGCGGCTGGCAAAAAAGGCATGAGTATCAGCGACTTTGAAAAAAATCTTGTCAAAGGAAAACTTACTTTGGTTGATTTTTCTGCCACTTGGTGCCTGCCTTGCAAAAAACTAAAGCCTGTACTTGAAAAGGTAGGCAAGGACATGGAAAATACCATAGCCCTTCAAATCCATGATTTTGACGAAAATCCCGACCTTGCCTCCCAATACAGCATTGATGCCTTGCCTACCCTTTTACTTTTCAAAGAAGGTAAAATCGTTTGGCGTTTTGTAGGGGTATTGGAGGAAGATGCACTCAAAAAAGAACTTACTAAATACCTGTAAGGAATAGGTAAAAAATAACTTGAGGATATTTAGCCACGCTGTAAGCCCCTGTTGTGCTTAGTTGAAAACTAAGCACAACAGGGAAGAAGGAGCAAAACTTGCCTGTATTTTCTGAACACTCAAAAAGTATAAGGAATGAAAATAAAATAACATGATAATTTCACTCACGCGAAGCCACGCTGTAAGCGTCTGTTGGTATTGCCTAACCGCGTAAAAGCTCGATAACAGACGCTTACAGCGTGGCTAAATATGCTCAAGTTATTT
>JAAFJK010000709.1 GCA_013298105.1 Cytophagales bacterium | reverse complement strand
AGAAATTACCAACTATATCAACGGATATTGGGATGATGAAAAATTATTTACAGTAAGAATGAAGCAAGAAATTGATAAATTATTGAAATAGATATTTTCTCAAAGCCATTTTTCTTGCCTGCTTTCTATCCTGTGCAGGCTGTGGTTCAGTAGCACCTGTGCGGTAGGCAAGGGCAGGTAAGGCACTATCAGCTCGCCTCCTGCCGTTACCAAACGTAAGTCTGCCAAGCCATGCTTGTGTTGATAGAGGTTTTGAAGGAGGTGTACTTGTTGGATTTTTTGCCAATGCAAAAGCGTGTACGTCTGTCCCCAAACGCCCTTATACACCCAAAGTCCCTCCTCTTGCGCTATCCACCTGAATCGCCTCCGCCAAATATAAAAATGGATTGCCCCATACAATATATTCACGATAAATAAAATGCCCACAAACCACAAGTGCCAAGTAATGACATAAAAAAAGGCACTTACCATCAGCGAAATCGGCACCGCAAAAAGCAACGTACTCCGCCACCAATACGCGCTGTCAATGCCCTTGCCTGCCCCGCGTACAGGCGCGTAGGCAAGGTAAGGTTTGGTAAATTCGTGGACAGATTCAAGCGAAATGATAGGGACAGAAAGATGCGCCTGTTGTTTGGTCTTGTCTTGTCCTGTGATATTCAGCTTCACGAGCCAAATATTCAGCCATGCACGAAGCCAGTTCGCGCTGTATTCTACAAGCTGAATTTTGGAGCTTGAGATTACTTTTTGCTTTTGCGTAAGCAAACCTTGAGATACTTTCCAGCCTTGAGGCGTTTCGTCCATTTTGAAATTATGGTATTCGAGTAGCACCCGCACTGTAGAGATAGCTATAGATATGAATGCCACCATAAAAAACACGACACCAATAAAAAGTAAATTCAATCCACGCCCCCACGCACTATCAGCATACGCTTCAATGGCTTCTTTTTGGTCTGCAGTCATGGCATTGATGATGTCATCTACGAACTGAAATCCAAAAATAATAATCAACAAAAAGGCTTTGAAGTGATTGGCAGAAAGGCTGAGTTTCCAAACATCTTCTTCCGAAAGATGATAAGTTTTGTTGATGATAACTTCCTTGCCTGCCTTCGCGCTGGGGGAGGCAAGGACGAGTTTTTTGAGGGATTCAGCCTTTTTCAGTGGGAGTGCATCTATCCTTGCCTCCATCTGTTCGCTTCCCGCGCTATCAAACGATACACGCGCCACGCCAAGCATTTGTTGCCAGATATTTTGCTCAAGGTGTACGGCTTGTATGCTTTTCAGGGGAACGGCAAGTTTGGTTTTTTGCCACCAACCCGAATGAATGTGGAGATATTCGTCTTTGATAGAAAATTTGTAAAACCAATACCTCAAAAATGTAACCACGACCGTAAGCCCCAAAAAAGCATAAAAAAGCCACGCTTGGTAATTGTAGCTTTGCGCCTCAACAGGTTTGGGTTTTTGGAAAAGCATAATAATCAACACAATCCCAAACTGCGTGAAAAAGCCCCACATAGTTTTGAGAAAAATAATCAAAATAGCCGCAAGCGACTGCCTTTGCGGAGTTTCCCAAGCCGTAAGATTAGGAAGCGAGGGGTTCATTGGGTTCGACTGATTCATTTTCTGGATTGTCTTGTATATGCGCTTGTGTATTTTCTGGAGTATGGTCTTGTATGTGATTAGTTATCCAATCTTTGAGTTTTTCGGCAACTTCTTGCTTTACACCGCGAAGCGTAAAATCGGCTTGTGCCGAACCCGCTGTATAGATGTGCAGGCAGGCAAGTCCATATTTGCGCTCTATCAAACCCGACTCCAAACTCAGGTGCTGTACTCGATTGAAGGGTACAATCTTTTGCACCCTTACCCACCAACCTTTTTTATAGACCAAATCATGTTCGCGCAAAGCATATCCACTTAGCCGAAAACTCCACGTATCTGCCACCAAATACAGCACAGAAAGTAAACTTAAGCCTCCGCCTGCACCCAGCATTGCCCACCAAAGGCGGGCTTTAGGATTAAAAACAAAAATGGCTATCACACCCACCAATGCTATGACAAAAAGAATAGCAAACGTAATGCGCCTCACTGTCAGATAGGCGGGTTCCAAGGGTTGAAAACTTGCCTGCCCCACGTCAGGAATATGCTCAAGTGGCACTAAATGATTCGTAAATTCGGTATCAATCATGGGTAAGTGAGAGGTTAGGAACGAGTAAAAAATAACTTGAGAATATTTAGCCACGCTGTAAGCGTCTGTTATCGAGCTTTTACGCGGTTAGGCAATACCAACAGACGCTTACAGCGTGGCTTCGCGTGAGTGAAATTATC
>JAAFJK010000142.1 GCA_013298105.1 Cytophagales bacterium | reverse complement strand
TATGGGAAGCAATGGACTTACTTCTGCCCGCCATGACGTTTTTCATCACGCCCTTGCCTCCCAATACCCCGAAAGTTACGACAATGCTATAGACAAGGCATGGGTTTATACGGGTGCGCACGCCCTTACCTCTCCGACAGATACACCGCTTGATGCAGGCAAGTTGGTTCTCTCGCCTACCCGCACTTACGCGCCCATCATGCAGGAGGTTTTGGCACAATATCGCCTTCAAATACATGGCTTGATACACTGCACAGGTGGCGCACAAACCAAAGTTTTACATTTTGTAGAAGGTGTGCATATCATCAAAGACCAACTTTTTCCTACGCCACCTTTATTCAGGCTTATTCAGCAGGCAAAACAAACAGATTGGGCTGAGATGTATAAGGTCTTCAACATGGGACACAGGCTGGAGATTTATACGGACGAGGCTACTGCCGAGCATATCATAGGCATTGCCACACAATTCAGGGTAGGGGCAAAAATCATAGGGCGCGTAGAAGCGGCTGAAAATAAACAAGTTACGGTACGAAGCGAATGGGGCGAATTTTTGTATCAGTCGTAATAAAAACTGCCCCTTGCCTACCTATTATAGCATACGCAGTATCATTAGTGAAAATACCATGAATTTTAGTGAAAATATAAAAGAAGGATTGCGCTCAGTGCGTGCGAATATGTTGCGCTCAGTGCTTACAGCACTTATCATAGCCATAGGGATAAGCTCACTCGTGGGGATTCTTACGGCTATAGACAGCATACAGGCATCTGTGAATAGCAGTTTTGCAGACTTAGGGGCAAATTCTTTTGAGATAGAAGTTTCACGCCCAATGGGGCGAAGATTTGATGGTAGAAATGAAAAAACCTATCCTGCCATACAATATCGTCAAGCCCTTGCCTACCAAGACCGCCTACAGCTTGATGCCAAAGTGTGCATCTCGGCAGTCGTATCTGTAGGGGCAGAAGTAAAATTTGAAAGCCTGCAAACAAATCCCAACATTTCTGTCATTGGTGCAAATGAGCATTACTTCAGTGCAAAAGCCATCAACATAAAAAAGGGACGTGCTTTTTCGGCGTATGAGCAAAAAGAAGGCAGTCATGTAGTTGTGATAGGTCATACAGTCGCCTCTGTACTTTTTGAAAATACAGAACCCACAAATAAAATCATCAATTTTCGGGGAGAACATTACAAAGTGATAGGCGTGATGGAGGAATCTGGCAGTGCGCCAGGGGGAGGCAACGACCGCACTGTAGTCGTACCGCTTGAGGCGGGCAGACTACTTGCCAAGCAGTTTGTGCCTACTTATGCCATTTCCACTGTCCTTACAGATGCCCTCGAATTTGAGAATGCTATGGGCGAAGCCACTAAATTGATGCGTAGTATCAGAGGAGATGATTTGGGAGAGGCTGACTCTTTTACGATTTCGCGTAGCCAAACACTTGCAGATAGGCTCGCAGACGTAACAGGTTATCTGAAAGTAGGAGGGGGGGTAATTGGTTTTATCACGCTTCTCGGCGCGGCTATAGGGCTTATGAATATCATGCTGGTATCTGTTACAGAACGGACGCGGGAGATAGGTGTACGCAAAGCATTGGGTGCAACGCCCTTTCGTATCAGGCAGCAGTTTTTGATAGAAGCCATCGTGATTTGCCAAATAGGAGGGGTAGCGGGTGTGATTTTGGGGCTTACAATGGGCAATTTGGTCGCTATTTTTTTGAGTGGTGGTATTTTTATCGTACCTTGGCTGTGGATTATTTTGGCTTTTGGAGTCTGCCTGATAGTGGGCGTAGTAGCGGGTTATTATCCCGCCTATAAAGCCTCGCGCCTTGACCCCATCGAATCTTTGCGTTTTGAATAATCAGGAAGGTTTAACATTTCACAGGGAACATTTAACAAGGAACATTTAGCACTTGAGCTGTTGCAAAACTGAAACCGACAAAAATGGTCTATCGCCAAAATGTAGTAAAAATAGTAGTTTCTGTGCCTACAACGGAAGCCAGAGGCTTCAGTTATTTTGACACGAGCCAAGAGGCTTGCGCCAGTATGGGTGAAACCCGCCATATAGTACCTGAAAGCACAGAAGCCATCACAGAAGTAAAGGCATATCCGAATCCCTTTCAACAAGACATCACGCTTGAGATACCTGAAAGCTACGGAAAAGAAGTAACTGTTTTACTTTTCAATGCTCAAGGGCAATCTATTGATGAGATGACTGTACCTACAGGTAAAACAACCTTGCCTACTGACAAGTCTATGTCCGCAGGTATGTACTTTTTGCGTATCACAAGCGGTAATCACACTGAAACTATCAAAATCATCAAACAATAACTAACCCAAGCCCTAAAGTAGCAAAAACTACTTTAGGGCTTGCTTCCTTTCTACTGTCATGAAAAAACACCTTGCCGTATTTGCAACCATGCTGACATTATTAGCTTGTTGTAAAAAAGACGTAAATCCCACCTATTATTTAAGTCAAGAAACAAAAGACTTTTGTGTGTTTAGAAAGAATTCGAAATGGGTGTATAAAAATCAAAATAATGAAAAAGATACATTGCAAATATATAGTACTGAAGGTAAAATTTCAAAATCTCGCTCTTTTGGATACGACACAGAAATATATTTGTATAAAGCAAAATCTTCTTTCTATTTGGACACACTTCAATCACAGTTATCAAATCTAAAAGATGACATTCTATTTAGTGTTAATATAGTTGGGTACTATAGTATGCCTATGAAAAGTAAGTACCTTTACCTGGGCGATGTTCTTTTAAATCACTCTTGGCAAAATGACTGGATAATTTATAAGGCATATTATCCAAATTATAGTGTAAAAGATAAAATCTATACTGATGTCCGAGAATTTTTATCTAACAAAGGTTCTGAAAATGGTAATGCTAACGTAGATCCACGCCTACCGAACCGCGTGTGGTACGCTCGCCATGCAGGTATCATCAAAAAACAGCTACCAAATGGAGAAGTGTGGGAGTTAATACACCACGAAGTAACACAATAATCACTCAGCAAGCCTCTACAGGCTTGCCTTTTTCTATTCAGCCATGATAAAAAAAATAATTTGCTATTGTATGCTACTCTCAGTATTTGCTTGTAGAGAGCCTGAAGCTAAAATGTTTCCTCTTTCGCAAAAAACAAAAGATTACATAGTTTTTAAAGAAGGAACCAAATGGGTATATAAAAGGGAAGGGCAGAGTATTGTAGATACACATACCGTCATAAGTTCAAAAACAGAATTCTATGAAGTACAAAAAAATAATAAGGATAGGTATGAAGAACACCATAGAGATAACTATTCAAGTTTTTTCAAAGACAAATATAAAAGTGGTGGAGGAGCAAGAGCCGCTTCCCCAAAAGAAGGTTTTGAGAGTTATAGTGAAGTCTTTTACACGAGTTATTTTGATGTGCGGTGTTTGTTTTTTGTGGATATGCCTGTCGGATATTTTTAGTTACTGTAAAATTTTCGTATAAGTATGTTTTAGGCAATAGATTTGTGGTACGCTGTAACAATGGCGAGGTTTCTTGCTCCTTTTGCAGACCACGCCATGCCTTTTCTTTTTTGCCTTT
>JAAFJK010000348.1 GCA_013298105.1 Cytophagales bacterium | reverse complement strand
GAGCTATCCAAGATGGCAAAGCCTCTGAAAAAGTAGTCTATCTAACAGCAGAAGAAGAAGATGGACATTATATCGCGCTTTCAAGTGCGCCTTTTGATGAAAAAGGTACATTTTTGGTAGATAAACTTAAGACACGTTATGAAGGCGACTTTCCGTTGGTAGATCCTTCGCAAGTGCCTTATATGGACGTTGCGCCCAACCAAATCGTATCAGTAGCGGCTTCCCTTATTCCATTCCTTGAGCATGATGATGCGAACCGCGCCCTGATGGGTTCAAATATGCAACGTCAAGCGGTACCACTTTTGCGCCCACAAGCACCGATAGTAGGTACAGGCTTGGAAGGTAGGATAGCAAGAGATTCACGTGCGTTGATTGTGGCTGAAGAAGCTGGCGTAGTACATTTTGTAGATGCTACTAAAATTGTGATGAATTATGACTTTTCGGACGAACAGCGTTTGGTTTCGTTTGAAGATGAGCTTATTTCTTACAAACTTATCAAATTCCGCCGTACCAACCAAGATACTTGTATCAACCTCAAGCCTATAGTAAAAAAAGGTGAAAAAGTTGTAAAAGGGCAAATACTTTGTGAAGGATATGCTACCAACAATGGCGAGCTTGCGCTGGGTGCGAACCTCAAAGTAGCTTTCATGCCTTGGCAGGGGTATAATTTTGAAGATGCGATAGTTATTTCTGAGCGCGTGGTGGCGAATGACGTATTTACATCTTTACACATTGAGGAGTACGAGATAGATGTACGCGATACAAAACGTGGAGAGGAAGAACTTACCTCCGAAATCCCGAACGTGAGTGAAGATGCTATTCGTTTTCTGGACGAGAATGGTATCGTAAAAGTCGGTACTGTCATTCGTGAAGGTGATATTTTGATAGGTAAGATTACGCCCAAAGGCGAATCGGACCCTACACCTGAAGAAAAACTGCTTCGTGCCATATTTGGCGACAAGGCAGGCGATGTCAAAGATGCTTCGCTTAAAGCGCCGCCATCTATGCGTGGTGTCATCATTGACAATAAACTTTTTGCGCGTCCTAAGCGCGAACCGGGCGACCGCGAAAAAATCAAAAAAGAAGTAGATGTACTTTTGCAAAGATACAGCAAAGACCTTTTGGCATTGCAAGAGCGCATGATTGCCAAAATGATAGAGCTTCTCGAAGGCAAGGTATGCATGAATCTTAAGCATAAGTTTGCAGGTGAGGTCATGTCAAAAGGCATGAAATTTAATGCCAACAACATTCGTCAAAATATTTTCCCTAAGCAAAATCCTTACAGGGACGAAAGCAATTATGCCGTACCTGAAGAAGTAAATTTTATCA
This sequence comes from Cytophagales bacterium, assembly GCA_013298105.1. Lineage (GTDB taxonomy): Bacteria > Bacteroidota > Bacteroidia > Cytophagales > Microscillaceae > RDXI01. The sequence continues at coordinate 5,339 of JAAFJK010000348.1, read as the reverse complement.
TCGATTTGATGTTGGAAAATGCCACTGACGACAAGCATACCAACGCACTCCTTGTGGAGCTTGGAAAAGCCTATCAGCGCAAACGCAATGAAATATCTGCCGCCTTCAAACGTGAAAGATTTGCAAAAGAAGTGGGTGATGAACTACCTGCAGGCATTGTAAAACTTGCCAAAGTCTATATTGCCAAAAAACGTAAACTCAAAGTGGGTGATAAAATGGCAGGGCGACATGGGAACAAAGGGGTAGTAGCCAAAATAGTACCTGCTGAAGATATGCCTTTCCTCGAAGACGGCAGACCTGTAGATATAGTTTTGAATCCTCTGGGTGTACCTTCGCGTATGAACTTGGGACAAATCTATGAAACAGTTTTGGCGTGGGCAGGAGAGAAACTTGGACGCAGATATGCTACGCCTATCTTTGATGGCGCGACTGAAGATGATGTGGTAGAGCAACTCAATGAAGCAGGATTGCCTCACTTTGGGCGTACTTACCTCTATGACGGACTTACAGGCGATAGATTTGAGAACCGCGTAACAGTGGGCATTATCTATATGTTGAAGCTCGGACACTTGGTAGATGACAAGATGCACGCCCGTTCTATCGGACCCTATTCGCTTATTACCCAACAGCCATTGGGAGGCAAGGCGCAATTCGGTGGACAGCGTTTTGGCGAAATGGAAGTGTGGGCTTTGGAAGCATTTGGTGCGGCAAACGTACTACAAGAAATCTTGACTGTAAAGTCTGATGATGTAGTAGGGCGTGCAAAGGCTTACGAGTCTATCGTAAAAGGAGAGAATATTCCTACGCCTGGTGTGCCAGAATCTTTCAATGTGTTGGTTCACGAACTTCGTGGATTGGCACTTGAGATTACGCTCGAATAAACCATAGTAGTTACACCTATAATACAAACATACCCGCAAGCAACCTTGCCTGCGGGTGTTTTTTTTTGTGTCGGCTTGGGCAGGCAAGGTGTTTGTTAGGAACGAGTAAAAAATAAGATGGTCAGGTTTTTGTACGATATTTTGTGTTTAGACAAGGCGCAATAGAAGCGCAAAGCGGTGTTTTGTAATGAATATTGCAACGAAGTATAAGCATAAAAGATAAGCAAAAATGTCCAAGTTATTTTTTACTCGTTCCTTATCAAAAAAAACGCCTATTTTTAACGTTATCAATGGTCGCAGACCTTGACAAGCGTTGAAAATAGGCAGTTTTACGAATAGTTTTAAGTTGGTACTTCGTACCTCAAACTTCAAACCTCTTAATGATTGTGGTCAAAGCTGTTGTATATATTAGCAAATTCATCTGTGGTTACGTGCTGTGTTACAGGCGTTATTTCTGCCCTGATTTGAGTCAGCACTTTTTGAGATACAACCTCTTGTCCCAATTTTGTATAATTTTCTTTGGTATGTTCTTTTGCCATCTCAGCGATGGTATTTATCAGTTCAGGATTATTTTGCACATATTGTTGATATGTACCCATAAGTTGCTGAAATCCTTTTTGTTGAATTTCTTTGTCTGTAACATTTATACTATAATTTTTGCCAATTTCATTGATAATTAAGTCCCAACGAATATTTTTTTCTATCATTGAATACTGCTCTTCTATTTTTTCGGCAGTAAGTTCTTTGTTAGTTTTTAGCAAAAACTCTTTCAAAAACGCTTCAGGTATATTTACCGCTGTATTTTCGAGGAGTTGGTCTTGGATTTGATGCTCTTTTAGATGATTGTTTTGGCTGACATAATATTTTTGAATATCCTCTTTAAGTGCTGTTCTGAATTCTTCATCAGTAGTGATTTCCAAATGTGGAAATATTTTTGCGAATAATTCAGCATTTAGCTCAGGAGGCGTAGTATGATATATCTTTTGTATTTCAAAAGCAAAATCGCCTGCTAAGTCATTCAGGAACTCTTGAGGTTTTCCTGTGAGTAAGCGAAGCCCTTTTTCGCTGTCTTCCATGAGTTCTTTGATGTCAAAATGCACTATAGTTCCTACACTTGCTTGTAAGAAATGAGGCTTGACAGTTTCACTTATTTTATCTATAGGCAAATGAGTTTGCATATAGAATGAAGTGGAATCTTGGTTTGTTTCGTCCATTACACGATTTTCTTCCAAAGAATAGTCGTGTAGTGTGTCATATAATACCCCCGTTATTATATCTTTATCAGATACAAATTCGGTTGGCTCAAGTTTGCCTTGCTCTCTCAATATACGCTCGATTTGATTATCTACCGTAGTATCATCAACCACGACTTCATAGTCCTTTACATATAGTTTGGAGAAGTCATATTGAAAAGGTGGCACTATACCGCACTTGAAAGTAAAGTTGAATGTTTCGGGGCGTTTCAAATCAACTGGCTCTGCTGGCTCTATAGCCAAAGGCGAACCTAATATGTTGATTTCTTTGTGTTCTGTTAGGTAATTTTGGATAGTATCTTGCAATACTTCATTGAGTTGCTCTGCAAGCACATCTTTTCCCATCATTTGTTGTACCAACTGGGCGGGAACTTTTCCAGGACGAAAGCCTTTGATAGATACTTGTTTTCCAAGTTCTTTAAGTTTTTTGTCCACGCGGGGTTGTACGTCCGCTTGTTCCAGTTTAATAGTCAAGATGCCTTCAGTAGGGGCAGGAGTTTCGAATTGTATGGTCATTTTTTTTAGAAAAAAGGTACAAAAAAACCCCACATTGGGTGGGGTTTTGGTGCGGGTGGAGGGACTCGAACCCCCATGCCTTGCGGCGTCAGATCCTAAGTCTGATGCGTCTACCAATTTCGCCACATCCGCAAGTGTGGTAAAGGCATTTAATTGAGGTGCAAAGATAGGGTACTTATTTTATAATTCCAAATTTTATTTAAAATTTTTTGTTTTTTTTCTTAAATCTTGCCTGCCCACGTAGGCAAGGTTAAATTGTGGTTATTAAAGGTTGTATAAGCGGTTTACAAAAGGTACTTGAAAAAGGTAGGCAAATTGCAGCAAGTTATTTTTTACTCGTTCCTTATATCCCACGAACAACAGTCCTACTTTTTCTCCAAACGTTTGAGTGCCGCTTGTGCTTTGAGATGTCCCTGTTTGGAGGCTTTTTTATAGTATTTGATGGCATCTTTTACATCTTTTTTGATTTCCTTGCAGTCGCCTTTTTCGTTGCGCTCGCCCATCCAATATTGGGACTCATCAAATCCTTTTTTGGCGGCTTCTTTGATGTATTTTACAGCTTTTTTCTCGTCTTCTGCCACACCGTACTCGCCCATGTAATAGTTTTCGCCCATGTAGTGTAGCGCGTAAAGGTTGTCGCGTTTGGCAGAGGCTTCGAGCCATTTTACCATCTCAGCATCATTGCGCTCTGTGCCTCGTCCCCAAAAATACATATAGCCGAGCGCGAAAGTGGCATTGCCGTTTTTTTCAAATTTCTTTTCTTTGCTGTATTTTAGCAGATATTGGAAAGACTTTTCGAAATCTTCTTGGTCAAAAAAACGCATTCCTTTTGCCATACCCTCCTCGAGAGGCAAGTTCTCTACTACTATTTTTCTACTTTCATAATCAATGCCTATGATTTCAAATTTCTTCAACTTTGTATCTTGTTTATCTACAGTGCGGACATACATATCAAGTTTTTTGGTGTTTTCTGTATAGTATTTGCCCATGTACATACCTTTCATGGTGCGCTCTATCACAACTTGGACATAATAATACTTGTCGGGCGATTGGGTATTGTAGCCTACTTTCGCGCCTGCACCTGTCTTCAGTGTGAAGACTGTTTTTTCCTTTGCCATATCGCCATAATAGTTCTTTACCTCATCGAGATATTCGGCTATCGTCATCACGCGCCTATCAGTGCGCTTGGCATCATCATCAGGATTGAGGTCGTTATAGACATAGATGTCGTGGTTAGGAAAAAACTTATCTATAAAAACGTCCTTGTTCGTTTTTCGTTTTTTGGTGGGTTTTTCGCTGTCGTCTTCTTCAGTTATAGACGTGCTGTCTTTCAGTATAGGTATGACTTTCGTAAGTGCTGCGTAATAAGCCTCTGCCAATTTGACGGCTTCAGATTTGAGGATTTGCTCCTCTACAGAGTTCAGTTTTTGGGCGAAGCCCCACGTAGGCAGGAGGCAGGCAAGGGCGCATATAATTTTTTTGAACATAACAAAGTGAATTTGCGATTTAAGATGTGCGATTTACGCTATAATTGAACGTTAAAGCTACATTTTTATTTTGTAGTTGTTCCACTTAAAGAATGTGTTTCATCACAGAGGTAGTCAATGCTATACAAATTGTACGTATCAGATAGGTGTTCATAAATACATTTTCCACCCATGAGTGCCACAAATACTACATTGGCATCTGTGATGTAGTCTATAGTGCTATTCATGAGGCAACGGTTCAGTTTTTCCGTAATATTTTTTTAGGAACCTATATTTTTATCCACTAAACGAAAATGTTTGGATTTTATTGCCTTGCCTGCCAATACGCTAAAAAAGCCCGCTCAAAAGTGAATGGGCTTTGATTATTTGTAAAAGTCATAGATTTTTTGAATTGCTCCTAAAAGTTGTGGCAAGTTTGCTGTGCCGTAGCGTTGTGAGTCAATGAAAAGCGTTTGGTTTTCGAGTTTTAGGAACTGCCATGTGAAGCCGTTGGTAACAGCCCCATAGATTATTTTTATATCGTTGCCTTCGCGTTCATTGAAAATGCGTGCCGCATACATTTCTGCCCCACATTGCCCATACCAATCTTCTATAGCATCATTTTTTGCTTCAAAAATACAAATAACAGGCTTCTCCAAATCTGAAATATCTGCTTTCGAAGATACCAAAAAATCACATACACCTTTTAAGCCTTTTGAGGCATCTATATTAAAAGTAAGTCCTGAAAAAGGTTTGAATCGTTGGTTTTGCTCCCACATTTCTGCTAAAATAGGGGCTACAATAAATTCAGATTTTGCCTTTTCGTTTTTGAGAGGCATACGCAAATTACGTTTTAATGTAGCTATCAACAAATCTGTAGGAGTAAGGTCTGCAAATGGTTCTAAGAGATTTGCTACCTCTTTTTGACCAATATTACAAACTGTTTCTAAATCAGCCATTTTATAATACCGATAAGAACTTGGAATTTTCATAGACTTAGAATTTATGAAAACAAAGGTAGGCATTTTTTTTCAAAAATGCAAATATTGCCTTGCCTGCCCATACGCTAAAAAAGCCCGCTCAAAAGTGAGTGGGCTTTTTTGTTGAAAAACTCAAATAATTCGACACTTTTCTCTTTAGGATGCAATAGGAATTTAGCCATTCTGTAAGAATCCCTTGTCAGTATTTTGCGCGGTGCTAAAGGGACAGGAGATGCTTACAGC
>JAAFJK010000134.1 GCA_013298105.1 Cytophagales bacterium | reverse complement strand
TTTTCCACAATCCAGGCGCGTATGATACTGACGGAGATAGCCTTGTATTCAAGATGTTTACCCCCAAAAGAAATAGAACAGATTTTGTATTTGGCTACAGGTCGCCCGAAACTTATGGAGGATTCATAGAAGGAAGCACTACGGCACCCGCTATTTTCAAAATAGACTCACGCACAGGCGACTTGACTTGGAACGCCCCGCCCAAAGCAGGAATTTATAACGTGGCTTTTGTTGTAGAAGAATATCGAAATGGTATATATATAGGGCAGACTGTGCGCGATATGCAAATAGTAGTGGAAGACTGTAACAATAAACGCCCCAGTGTCAATCCACCTGATATATGTGTGATAGCTGATGATGACAATGCCACGACCTCGAATATTATCCAACAAACTATTACGGCTACAGACCCTGATGTGGTGCCACTTGACAGGATTCTGCTTACCTCTGACAAAGGGCAACAGGTCTATAATTTTCCACAAAAAGCCATTTTTAATGATGCTTCAGGGTTTTCGCCTGTTAGTAGCACTTTCACATGGGATACGCGCGGAGTCCATGTCCAGCGTGCGCCTTATATTGTGGTTTTTAAGGCGAAAGATTTGCCCATAGCCCCGCGTGCGTTTTCGTTGGCAGATGTCCAATCTATGTTTATCACTGTGAAAGGTACGCCCGTCCGCAATGTAGCGGCTGTCCCTGCAGGCAAGTCTGTTACTTTGACTTGGGACAACTATAAAACGCTCTTGCCTACCTTCACGAATACGCAGTTTGGCAGAATGCGCTATGAGGTATGGCGCAAAGAAGGCTGTGGAGGCACTATTGGCTGTTTACAAACACCTGCCGATGTGGGTTATCAAAAAATAGATACCACCAATATAAATGTCAATACATTTACAGACAACAGCAAACTTCGTGTAGGCTTGACCTACAGTTATGTCATCATTGTCAAATATCCTGAACCGCGTGGAGGCGAAAGTCAAGCCTCTATAGCCGTTTGTGTTTCATTGCCCATAGAAACGCCTGTTATTACAAAAGTTTCTGTCAAAAGCACTAATACAACCGCTACAAATGGCGAGGTAGAGGTAACGTTTTTGCGCCCTAAGCCTACTTTTACCTTGCCTGCCTTCAATGCACAATTTGCGGCACCTTATAAGTATGAACTTTATCGCGCTCAAGGACTTTCCAGCAATGCTTATACACTTGTGCAAACTTTCAATGATGCTACAGGAAGTCAAACTTCTTTCAGCTTTACAGATACGGGCTTAGATACCAAAACAAATCCTTACCTATACAAAGTAGCGTGGTACACAGGCGCGGGGCAGGCAAAGATGTTGGACAGTGATTCGTCGAGTACAGTGCGCTTGAAAGCCACGCCCGCCCTGAATAGCATCATATTGGAATGGGAATCCAATACGGCTTGGAGCAACCAAAACTTTACACATCAGATATTCAGAGGCGAAGAAGGACAACCCAAATCTGCCTACATCAAGATTGATGAAATCTTGGTAGGCAAGCAAAGGTACATAGACAATGGAACTTTTGGGGGAATTTGCCTCGACCCGCTCAAAGTGTATGGCTATTATGTCCAGACTAAAGGCTCTTATAGCAATCCCACAAACATACCAGAGCCACAACCTGACCTTTTGCGCAATGAATCGCAACAGGCGTATGCTTCGCCTCTCGATAAAACGCCTCCTTCCGCGCCTTTGCTAAAAATAGATTCTACCATTTGTCCAAATAAACCCGATTGTGGAACGGCTATACTCCCTATCACGCCCCAAAATAGACTTGTGTGGCAGTCCACCAAAAGTGGCAATGTGTGTCAAGACTTTATAGCTACGTACAGGCTTTATTTTAAAGCGGCAGGCAAGAGCGAGTTTGTGCTTATTACGCCTCCAACTTTCCCACAACCGTACACAGATACTACTTATATTCATACCAATCTTCCAGAGATTCGCCCCAATGTACGCTCGCAAGCAGGTTGTTATTATGTTACGGCTCTTGACCAACAAGGCAACGAAAGTGCGCCCAGCAACGAAGTCTGCAACGACAACTGCCCTTATTTCCAACTACCCAATACCTTCACGCCGAATGGCGATGGCATCAACGAAACGTTCAGGGCTTGTCCTACGCCTCAGTTTGTAGAAAAGGTAACATTCAGCGTCTATAATCGTTGGGGGACATTGGTTTATAAAAGTGATGCAGACATAGAGGTAAATTGGCAGGGCAAGAACAATCAAGGGCAAGACCTCCCTCCTACTGCTTATTTCTATGAAGCAAAGGTAGAATTTGTAACTATCAACGAAGCTAAGCGTGTCCAGACTTTCAAAGGCTGGGTAAATTTGATGAGATAAAACAAGGAACATTTAACATTTAACAGGGAACAGTTGACAAGTATAAGTTATTTAATATCAATATTTTACTGTTAAATATTCCCTGATAAATGATAAATGATAAATGTTAAATGATAAATGATAAATGATAAATGTTAAATGACACATGAGCCTACTAAAGATACACCCTGACAATCCTGAACTCAAAAAAATCCTGCAAGTAGTGGAAGTTTTGAAGGAAGGCGGTATTGTAATTTATCCGACTGATACCATCTATGGTATGGGCTGTGATATTCATAACCAAAGAGCCGTAGAACGGATTTGTAAAATCAAAAACATCAACCCACATAAGAATAATCTTTCGTTTATATGCCATGACATGAGCCATATAGCCGAATACGCCAAAGTAGATACGGCAGTCTATAAGGTAATGAAAAAAGCCTTACCAGGTGCATTTACTTTTATCTTGCCTCCCAGCCACAAACTACCGAAAATCATGCACAACAATAAAAAAACGGTAGGCATCAGAATTCCAGACCATAATATCCCGCGCCAAATCGTACAAGAATTGGGCAATCCCATCATTACAACTACCCTGAAAGAAGATACAGACCTGATAGAATACTCGACAGACCCCGAACTCATCTATGAAAAATACAAACATTTGGTGGATATAGTCATAGATGGCGGTTATGGGAGTTTTACGCCCTCTACTGTGATTGATTGTAGTGAGGGCGAATTTAATGTATTGCGTGAAGGTGCAGGGGATATAAGTTTGTATATATAAAAAGACACTTTTCTTTTAGAAAATAACAGAAAAGTGTCCAAAACTTAGCTTTGACTTAGCTTTTACTCGATACGCCCGCACTTTCAAAAGAAGCCATGTCATTCAGAAAGTTTACGGCAGACTGCACTATCGGGTAGGCAAGGGCGCAACCTGTCCCTTCGCCCAATCGCATACCCAGATTCAGGATAGGCTTCACGCCCAAAAAGTCCAGCATTTTGGCGTGTCCTTGCTCGCCTGAAGTATGCGTAAAGATGCAGTTCTGCAATACACTTGGACCCATAAGTGCCATAACAGGAATAAGAGCGGCGGTAACAATAAAACCATCTATCAAAATAGCCATCTTTCTTTCGTGAGCCTCTATGATTGCCCAAGTTATTGCAACTATTTCAAATCCACCAAAATGCGCTAACACATTAAATACAGTTTCAGGGTTTGGTTTAGACCCTTTATCAGGATAGTTATCGAGTGCTTTTTGTAAGATTTGTTTTTTGCGAGCTACGCCAGCATCATCAAG
>JAAFJK010000163.1 GCA_013298105.1 Cytophagales bacterium | reverse complement strand
ACCTGCTACATATACATCATTGCCTACTACTGTCATTCCTTGTTGCAAGGCGGCAGGGTTTTGTGTGGTGCTTAGTGTAGTGGCTGTACCATTTTTCCAGTATTTGGGTAAACCTGCTTCATAGCCTACCACAAATATTTCTGTTTTGGGCGCATTGTCATCAGGTTTTACTTCGTCTTTTGGTTTGTCTTTGCATTGCCACACGAGGCAGGCAAGAGCAAAAAGAAGGGTAAAAAGGATATGTTTTTTCATGGGTTGAGAGATGAAAGTTGATTTGTTGAAAGATAACCTTAGTAATATGTAAAAAATAAATGGAACGATTTTATTGTAGGGGTGGGGTTTACCCCCACCCAAGCCAAAAACGGGCAATTTCAATCTAAAAACCTTTCTGTGGTTTGGGCGGGGGTAAACCCCGCCCCTACATTAAAAATAATCACTCCTTTTATTTTTGATACTATACTTACCTGCCTACAGCACTGTAGGTAGGCAAGGCATTGTTTTTTGAGAAAAGTGTGGTTATTTTACGAAGACAGCATTTCCTATTGAGTTACCACTTGTTGTGGTAAGATTGTTCCCTACGCCATTTTTCCAATAGCGAGCTATTTGTGAACCATTGGTAAGACTGACTTCATAGCCTGTTACATGAATATCTGCGCCATCTACTGCTATAGCACGTGCGTATGTGTTTTTTGTACCATCAGATAAATTGGTAAGCACAGCATTTTTCCAATACTTCGCTACATCTTTAGTGCCATTAGACTCATAACCTACCGTATGCACATCATTGCCTACCACTGTGATAGCAGTAACATAGCCATGCCCCACTGTTCCTGCAGTCAAAGAAGTAGCTACGCCATTTTTCCAATATTTAGCTACTGTTTTAGTGCCATTGTATTCATAACCACCAATATACACATCATTGCCACTGACAAAAATACTTGTATATTGTGCATTTGCGCCTCCTACAGATACTGCCGTACCATTTTTCCAATACTTGCCTACGTTGTTTTCCTTTCCTACCACATGAACGTCATTGCCACTGACATAAATGGCAGTTGCTTCTGCATTAGAGCCATTGACGCTAACGGTTGTTTTAACACCATTTTTCCAATATACAGCGGCTGTATTCGTTATTACAACTTCATATCCTGCTACATATACATCACTTCCGCTTATAAACATGGAAACTGCTCTTGAGCCATTGGAGCTGGAGGGCAAAGTTGTTACAACGCCATTTTTCCAATACTTAGCAAAATCACGATTTTGCGTGCTAACGTATTCATAACCTGCTACATGGACATCATTGCTAATGACAGCAATGGAGGTAGTGGTGGAGCCATTGGGCAAATCGTTGGTAACACCATTTTTCCAATATCCTGCCTTGCCTGCATAGCTTCCTGTGATATAGACATCTTTTGTAGGCGTTGGATTGTTGGGATTGGTAGGATTATCAGGTGTGGGGTTATCAGTTGGTTTATCGCCACATTGCCACACGAGGCAGGCAAGAGCAAAAAGAAGGGTAAAAAGGGTATATTTTTTCATGAGGGTAGAAGGGTTGAAAGGTGGAAGGGTGGAAGGGTGGAAGGGAAATCTTGCCTACTAAAACTCCCCTTTGGGGTTGGGGGCTTTTGGGGCTTTCGTAACCTTGCCTGCCTACGCGCTGTAGGCAGGCAAGGAAGTAACTTTTTAGGGTAAGTATGACCAAAATTCTTTGGTCAAGCCACCACCACCTAACCAATAAATTTGCTCGCCTAATGTCAAGGCTATTGCATGAGCAAAAGCAGGTTTGTAGGTTTTGGTCGCCCAAGTATTGGAAGTAGGCGAGTATTCATATAATTTAGCACCTATACGTACATACCCCTTGTCATTGAGCGCAGCGGCTACAGCATCAGAGGCATTAACGCCAGGATAAGCCGCTACTTCTTTCCAAGTGTTCGCAACTGTATCATATTCCCAAAATTTATTAGTACCACTTGATACTACACCCGCGCCTACATAGCCTTTTGTGCCTATAGTGAATCCTTGAGCGCGATAAATGCCATTGATGTTGGGAAAGTCGGCTTTTTTAGTCCAAGTATTTGCTACGGGGTCATATTCATACAATTCGCGTCTTGCCATATTGGTATATCCGCCACCTATGTAGGCTTTTCCATTTGCTACAAAAACAAAAGCATCTTGCAAACTGCTGGTAGTACCGAGTGGGTGATTTTCATTCTTTTTAGTCCAAGTATCGGCAGAGGGGTCATACTCCCACAAAGCACGCAATGAACCCAACGCTACATAGCCTTTTCCACCAATAGCAAAAGACAGAAGCGAATAAGTAACAGTGCTGGTACTCATACCACCGCCATCGGTTATGGCAGGGTGATTCGCCTTTTTTACCCAAGTGTCAGTAGCTGGAGTGTATTCCCAAAAATCTGCGGATACTGTTACATTAGCTCCTCCAAAGCCTTTCACACCCAAGCCATAATAGATTTTTCCATTGATGACAAATCCAGAACCGCCTGAACGTCCTGCACCAAGAAAGTCTGTTTTTTTCTGCCAACCTGTTACTACAAAGTCAGTGGCAGACGCAACGTTCTTGCTGTTTGTTTCTATAGTTATTTTGCCTGTAGTCGCGCCTGTGGGTACTTTTACAGTAAGGCTTGTGGCGGAAGCGTTGGTAACTTGGGCTACAGTGCCGTTGAATTTTACGATATTTTGGCTGGCAGTGGTGGAGAAACCTGTGCCTGTGAGGGTTACGTTTGCGCCTGTAGTATCACGGGTAGGAGAGAAACTTGTGAGTGATAGCGCAATGGGCGTATCAGGCGTAGGGTTGTTGCCATTGTCGTCATTGCCACATTGCCATGTCAGGCAGGCAAGACCAAAAAGAAGGGTAAAAAGGATATGTTTTTTCATTTGTTGAAAGATGAAAGTTGATTTGTTGAAAGATAACCTTGCCTACCAAACTCCCTTTTGGGGTTGGGGGCTTTTGGGGCTTTCGTAACCTTGCCTACCTACAGCGCAGGTAGGCAAGGTTGCAAAACTCCCCTTTGGGGTTGAGGGCTTTTAATTTACTATCGTGATTTTCCTGATAGTGCCACCACCACTTGTAACATACAGTGTATAATTGGTAGGCGAGCCTGTACTCACAACGCGTGAGGGTTGTTCAAAACGAGCCTGTACGCCTGACCCATTGGCAGTACCAGATGCTCCTGCGGTTGTCCCATTACTTGCGGGAGATGCACCTGCTAAGGTAGTATTTATACCAAAATCACCGCCTTTCTGCCAACGTATCACATTATTATCCAAATCTGCTATAAAAGCATCTACACCGCCTGTAACAACATTGTTTTTGGGAATAGTAATACCCGTAGGGCTTCGGAAAAGTTGATTGCCAGCCAAAACACCTGTTTGATAACCCAACGTGCCAATGTTTCCTGCTATAACTGTGTTAGTTGGAGT
>JAAFJK010000426.1 GCA_013298105.1 Cytophagales bacterium | reverse complement strand
GTGAGGACAGCCACCTCCTCGCCTGCTTGGATTTTGCGCCCCTTGCCTATTTCCATTTTTGCAAAAGGTTTACGCCAATCAGGAATAACGCCCTCGCCTCGTGGATAGCGAATAGAAATAGCCGACTTGTATTTTTTGAACTCATCAAGCGAAACAGTGTACATCATATTGCGCAATTCCACCTCGTTCATAGGCGAGAAAACCATCATATTGGGCAAACAACGCATATATGCAATGTCATAATTGCCATGATGTGTCGCGCCATCAGCCCCCGCAAAACCAGCGCGGTCTAAACAGAAAATTACAGGCAATTCTTGAATACAAACGTCATGCACGACTTGGTCGTAGGCGCGTTGCATGAAAGACGAATAAATATTGCAAAATACTGTCAGCCCTTGAGTAGCCATACCTGCCGAAACCGTTACGGCGTGTTGTTCTGCAATGCCTACATCTATAGCGCGTTTAGGCATTTCTTTCATCATGATATTGAGCGAAGAACCTGAAGGCATCGCAGGCGTAATGCCCATGATTTTTTCGTTTTCTTTCGCCAATTCAAGAATAGTATGTCCAAAAACGTCTTGATATTTGGCAGGTTGAGGTGTGTCATAGATTTTTTTATGAATTTCGCCTGTGATTTTGTCAAAAACACCCGGTGCGTGCCATTTGGTTTGGTCTTTTTCTGCCAATTCGTAGCCCTTGCCTTTGGTGGTGATGCAATGCAAAAGTTTGGGTCCAGGTATATTTTTCAAATCCTTCAACACACTTACCAAATGATTGATGTCGTGTCCATCAATAGGTCCAAAATAACGCAAACCTAACGATTCGAAGAAATTGCTTTGCTTCAAAACAGTTCCTTTTACGGCATTTTCTATCGTGGAGGCGAGCTTTTGGAAGCGCAATCCAAAGCGGTTGAACTTGCCTAAAATGCGCCACACTTCATCACGAAATTTGTTGTAAAGACTCGAAGTCGTGATGTCTGTAAGGTAATCTTTCAATGCACCCACATTCGGGTCTATCGCCATGCAGTTGTCATTCAAGATAATCAGCATATCCGTATCGCCCATACCTGCGTGATTCATAGCTTCGAATGCCATACCTGCAGTCATCGAACCATCGCCTATGACGGCAATGTGTTGTCTTTTTTCGCCTTTTTGTTTGGAGGCAAGTGCCATACCAAGCGCAGCAGAAATGGAAGTTGAGGAGTGTCCCACGCCAAAAGCATCATATTCACTTTCTTTGCGCTTAGGAAAGCCTGAAATGCCTTTATAAAGGCGGTTTGTATGAAAATTATCTCGCCTGCCTGTGAGGATTTTGTGTCCGTAGGCTTGGTGTCCCACGTCCCACACGAGTTGGTCGTCAGGCGTATTGAAAACGTAATGCAGGGCTACAGAAAGCTCTACTACGCCCAAACTCGCGCCAAAATGTCCACCGTACACAGACACCAAATCAATGATATATTGGCGCAATTCGGTAGAAACGGCATACAAGTCTGAGGCATCAAATTTGCGTAAGTCGGCAGGTGAGTTGATTTGTTTGAGCAAATCTCCAGGTTCTATTAGCATTGGGGTTGTTGTTTTTTTATGTTTAAGCGCATTTGAGTAAGTGCACTATGATATGTAAATAAATCACTAATAATCAATTTTTTAGCCTATGTTTCAATTATATAATAGCCACATTTTATACCAATTTTTGCAAGCATTTGGCGAAATTTGGCGGCATAAACACATTTTAATTCATAACTGCTTGAGGGTATTGGAACTTTTATAGCGATAATTTCTTCTTCTTCGTTCAATTCAACTTGGTGTGGTAAATCTTGTTCTATGATATAATCTACTAATCTATTATTGTTAGGCAAATGCAAGTAGCCCCACGAGGTAGTTTTTTCTAAATCATTTCTAAGTAAGTATTTCCTAATAGAAGTAGCACATTCATGTTCAATCTCTTCTAATAAGTTCTCAAAATAGGCATTACCTGATATTGTAATTTCCTTTATTTTTTCATTCAGCCTTTTATTTTCCAACTTAAGATTTAGAATTTCCTTTTTCAAATCATCTTCATCTTTGCCAAAATTAAGCGTAAATTGTTCTTCTGTAGTTTCAAAGATACTTTGGTAATTTGTGTAACTTGTCTTGTCAAAAATCCTTGTATTTTCAATTCCAAAATGCTCTGTCAAACAGCTTTGCACAATTTCTATAGACCTCGAAACTTCAATCTTATAAAACTCATTTTCAAAATGATATTGTTTGAGGCGTTCATGTGCTAATTTCTCTCCAACAGTGCAATCAGGAACTTCAATATACCAAACTGCCTCAAAATATCCTAAAACGCCTGTTGCTTTTGAAAGTTCATCAGCACGAGTTTCAGGTTGCTTTTTAGTTTTACCAACTTTTACTAAACCTTGATAGCGGAAATTAACAAAAATATAGACAAATTCTCTATTTCGTTTATTCATAAAAATTTTCTCTTTTCAAATCTTCATCAGTGAGATTCCAAGATACATTTATAGTTCCTGCTCCTTGTTTCAGAAGTTCAAGGCGTTTTGCCGTTTCGTTTTCCTCTTTGACACGCACATTGAGTGGTTTTAGAAGTTCCAGCACTTTGGAAACATCTAAATCATTGTCTATTTCTAAGATAGGGGTACTCATAGTATTTTTTAGGTTAAAAGGTTAATCATATTTGATTTTAACGTTTTTCAAGTGATTGGCAATTCTTTCTAATTCTTCAGGAGAAAAGTCTTGCGCATATATTTCTGTGAAACGTTGTGCAACTAATTCTTGTTCAGATATAGTTGGATTTTTAAGTCTGATGCGCCTATCTGCCATGTCATGTACAAATTGAATCATATCAAAAGCCATTTGTACACGCATTTCTATAGGCTTGCTTCGTATAATTTCTACTTGTTTTTTGAGGATAAACTCGGGAGTGTCTTTCATATAGTCAAATGATATGTTTGAAGTTTTAATTTTACTATCCAATCACGTATGTAATCTCTGTCTAATTCATCTATGCGCAACAAATTTTCTAAGTCTAATAGTTGTACTTCGCTTACAAGGCTTTGTATCCATGTCAATTTAGAAAGAACTAAATTTTCAGGCGAGATAGCCCAAACTTTTGCACCTTCTGTGTTGATTGCAACAAGTTGCCTTGAGGCAAACTTAATTTGTTCAAATTCAGTATCTTTCAAAGGAATAAAATCAATTTTGAAGCCTGTTTTATGGTCTATGAAGTTAAAAAGTATTTGATGTTTTAGGCTATCTAAAACTGAAGGCAAGTAGCAATAAAAATCGGCTTCAAACAATTTTACAAACTTTTCAGCATCTTCTTTTTTGAGTTCTATAAGAATATCAATATCTCTGGTATAACGTTGTGTAGCGTAAAAACCCATTGCCAAACTCCCTGAAACCATGTAGGGAATTTGCAACTCATCTAATTTTGAAACTACTTGGAGAAGTAAGTCTGTCATATTTTATTCCTTTTATTCTTCTGATTCTGAATTTTTGGGCATAGATAATACTGCGTACGGACTCAACTTGCCTGCCATGAGCAGAGATAGTTCAGCAGTATATATTGCTACAGACTGTGATTTAGTAAGCCCTTGATGAATTTCCTTTGTACTTTCCATCTCTGCTTTAGTAATTTTGAATGGAAAAGTAGCCCTTTGCATCAGCCCTAAAAACTGTGCGTACTGCTCTTGAGGTAAGTCGATGGTTATTTGAAGCATATTTCGGAGAATAAAACACTGTAAGTTAAACTAAAAAAAGCCGTTTTTGTTTCGCAAACGTTTCTGGTGCAAAGATACAACAAAAATCTTGCCTACCCACGCGGGCAGGCAAGACTTTCAAAAATCCACGATACATTGCAAAAACCCTAAGATTTTCCCGATTTCTTCTATAGGCAAGCGGTCTGTTTCGGTGGTTACATTGCGCCCTTCTAATTTCAAAAATTGCCATTCGTAGCCCGTACTCACACAGCCAAAAAGGGTAGGCAAGACATTTTGCTCTTGCTCATTCAGTTTTTGTATGCCTATCAGTTGTGCTACGCATTGCACAAAACCGCCTTCAAAATCTTGTTTTTTTGCCTCCACAGTTGCCAAAATAGGAGCTTCGAGCATATAAGCGTGTGGGTAGCGCGTAAAGGCAAAATCCAACTCGCCTACCAAATCTTGTGTTTTATCTGCTTCAATGCTCTCACCTGAAAAGAGCGATATTTTGTCTTCATTCAAACGTGCTATTTCTATCAAAACAGGCGCAATTAATGCTTCTGAGCGTGCTTTTTCAGTACGCAAAGATATGTATTTTCTCCTTTACAAAGTTTGCAAAAGTAGGTTATCAGGCACGAGAGGCAGGCAAGTTGCCAAGATATTGCCACGTGTTATCTGAATACCAAAATCTTTACGTAATTCTTGCAATGAAATAGAACTATTCAAAATCATATTTCAAATCTTTTGTATCGTGGGTGTAGAAGTAGGCATAATTTGACCTTAATTCTTCCCAGCCTTTTTCAGTCCCATATTTTTCTTGTTTCACATCTTCCCAAGCTATGCGCATTTGTCTTGCACATACCAAAGGTGGGACTTGCCCCACGCCTGTACCCAAACCTGACATGGCTACTGTTTTTATTTTTTGATTTATTGGAGTTCCATCTTCTAATTTTCCATATTTTAGTAATGTCAAAATAGCTTTCATACAAAGATAGACATTTGGGCTTCTGTGAATTGTCATAGGAGTTCGCATAGTAGGAGCAGAAATCAGGTAAGGAAAAAGTGTATGGTCAGTTTCCACGACTGTAGCTTGCCCCACTAAAAGTTCTCCAAAATATTTTTCACGTATTATTTTTTGTAACTTTTTCTCGATATGCCACCCCAAGTTTTTAGAAATCGCAAAATCTATGCCTCCATTCATAAACCCAAAACTATTCGCGGGGCTTACAATGGCATCAGCGGCAAAATCAAAAATAGAACCTTCAGATATCTGGATATTCTCTACCCCCGCAAAGACTTTTTGCCAAGCCTTTACAACTTCGGGATTGTTGTCTATGAAATAAAAATTAGTCATTTTAAAATCCAATTTTATGATAAACGTCTTCCAATGCTATTTCGCAATCGCCTATCGTGATTTTCTTTGTTTCGTCTGTTTCGGTATGCATGAGCCAATCATTTTCGGGAGTGCGGGTGTAGGTTTTTATGGCTATGCTTTCACTATCTACCAAAACATATTGTTTCAAGCTATCTAATTTCAGGTAGCAATCCATTTTTTCGGTTCTGTCATACGCGCCTGTACTTTCCGACATTACTTCTATTATTACACTTGGATTGTGCAAAATGTCCAAACCTTGCCTACCAACCTCACCCCTGCCCCTCTCCAAATGGAGAGGGGTATTTTGAATTTGTTGTACTTTCCGACATTACTTCTATTATTACACTTGGATTGTGCAAAATGTCCAAACCTTGCCTGCCTTTTTCTGTGATAACGGGTTCTTCACACACAATCATAATATCAGGATAGACATATTTCTCACATTCAGGCAAGTACAAAAGCATATCACTTGGAAAAAGCACACACTTTCCATGCTTTAGGCAAATATACAACTCACCTGAAAGGTTAGATACAATTCTATTATGGGCAGTTTGCGCACCTGCCATCGCTACTACCTCGCCTGCGTAATATTCGCTTTTGTGCAAGGCTTGCGCTTCTTCTTGCAGGTATTCTTCAGGGGAGATTAAAACGGTTGTTTTCATACGTTTTTTTGTGCAAAGATACAACAAAAATCTTGCCTACCCACGCGGGCGATGCCTTATTATCTTCGTGTAGTATCAGGCGGTAGTCCTACCCTTCTTAGAGAGTCTTCGTAGCGTGCGTAGCGGTCTTGTTGGAGTTCGGTACTCAAAGCCCAATACGCTTCAGAGGCAACAAAAAGTTTGCTGTCTTGTTTCATAGCAAGGGCAAATTTCTTCAAAGCACTCTCACGCTCACCTCGAAACCGCAAACACATACCCAAATAGTAGTTGGCGTAGGCAAGGTTAGATTCCTCACGCAGTGCGGACTCAAAATACTTTTTTGCTTCTTCAAATTTGCCTATATCGTAGGCGTACTTTCCCAGATGATAGCTTGCCCAATAAAATTTACGATTCAAGGCATACACTTTTTGATAGTTCGCCCTCGCACTGTCTTCTGCAAAACGCCTCAATCGAAACGCCTCCGCTTTCGTAAAGTACAGCTCTGGCAAGGCTTCGTAGGCAAGTCCCTTATTGGCAAAATCAATAGCTATAGTATATATTTCGTATCGATTGTACATTTCAGCAAACGCATTGTAGGCAAGGGCGTGTTTGGGCTTTAACTTCAGCGTTTGGTTCAGATTGCGTATAGCCACTGCTGTATCAAGGCGCGTAAGTGCTACTACTCCTTTCCAATAATAGACATCTGCCTCATGAGGCGTGAGTCGGAGTGCTTTATTCAAATGTTTGACAGCATTGTCGTAGTCTTTATTTCGACAAAAAAGCTCTCCTGCCAACAAAAGTGCCTGAAAATCATTGTCCAATTTAGGCAATATCTTGTGAATCATCTGCAACGCAAACTTATAATCTCCTTGCGCATGGTGTGCTTTGCTAAGGGCTATCCTATAACGTGGATTCAACGAATCATAGCGCAAGGCTTGCTTAAGCGCATCAATCGCCCCTATCCAATCTTTTTTTTCAGAAAGCATTAAGCCTTTTTTGTATTTATAGGCGGGTTCATTCGGATACTGCTCAATCATACGCTCTACAAGGCGCAAAGACTCCAAAGAGTAACTCTGTGCTTGCGAAGGCACATCAGGTATCTCCTCATGTGAAGGGCGATAGCGGTCGCACCCCAAAAATAAACAACTCAAAACCCCAAAAACAAATAAAATACGCATCAAATTATTTTTTCAGTGCAAAGATTAGAAAAAAAAGCAATTTTATTTTAGAAATTGCAAAAAAAAAAAGTATTTTTGCACCTAAACAAAAAAATTGCATACTTGCATTTATGGAAGTACCCGATAGTTTACGTGATGTTGAGATTTACAATCAACTGACTTATGAACAAGTTCTACTTGCCTACAAAGGTGAGATTGATGGAGAACTAATCGATATCCTCGTGCAACTTGCTGAAAAAGCACTGAAAAAAATAGCCTCCATCTCCAAAATACGCAAAAAAATCGTCAATATTCTCATAGAAAGCCTCCAAAATAGCTACCATTACCTCCAAACACTCATAAACAAAGAAGACGAAACTTATACCGAAGCCATTAAGTCCCCTTTTTTGATTATCTGCAAAGATGTAAACGAAGCCCAATTAGGCGAAAACTACTGGATTTTGGTGGGAAATTGGGTGGAAGGCGAAAAAGCCCAAAACCTTAAAGCCCGCATTGATTATTTGCAAAGCCTTTCGGAAGAGGAACTACAAGCGTATTATATAAAAGTTTTGAATAAAGATGACTTGCCTACAGAGGGGGGCGCAGGATTAGGTCTGATAGACATGATGCGCCGCGCTCACAAACAAGTATTTTTTGAATTCAAAGAAACAGAAAACGATTTTTCAGTGTTCATGCTAAAAATCAAAGTACACGAATAGTAAACACAAAAACGAAACGACTTTTTATACTGTATGGAAAATATAGTCATTAGTGGTACATCAAAGACTCCCGAAGTAAACTTCGACTCAACAACTGGGAAGCTTGACATCTCTGGACGTTCTATCCCCGAGAACTCATATCAATTCTATGAACCATTACTTACATGGCTTGATACGTACTCGACTACCCCTCAAAAAAACACGCTCCTTACCTTCAAGCTCGACTACTTCAATACAAGTTCCTCTATGTATATCTTAGGAATTTTGAAAAAATTGGAGAAATTGCACGTCGCAGGAAGTAAGATAGAGGTAAAGTGGTTTTATGACTCTGATGATGAAGATATGTTTCAGACAGGCGAAGACTTGAAACAAATCGTGAAAGTACCTATTGATATGGTAGAGATTGACCAAGAAGAAGCATAGGCTTCTTCCTCATAATATGCACTTGAAGCCTCACAAATCTATTTGTGGGGTTTTATGGTTTTAAAACTATCAAACCTCCCAAAACTTGCCTGCCCTGTACGCGCCTGTAGCCTTCCCTGTGAGGGCTTCACCCCAAAAAGGTGAGTTTTTTGAAGTGGAAAGACTCTCCTGCGGGGTAGGCAAGAAACTTGCCTGTAGGTCAAAAAACGTAAGACACGCCACTGCACCTACCTCGAGGGCAGGCAAGTCGAGTTGTAATATCTCACGAGGCGCAGTCGTAAATTTAGCCAAAAGCACTTCCAAAGCTAAAGGTTGCGCTTGCCTACCATTCGCAGTCAGCAGGGCAGGAAAGAAGGTTTCCCAACCTATAGCCCCAAACTCTGCCATATCCAATTCCAGATTTTTGCTCTCCTCATCTTGGGGTGTATGGTCTGAAACTATGACATCGATAGTGCCATCTCGTAGCCCTTCCCAAAGCGCATCTATGTGGTCGCGTGTCCGAAAAGGTGGATTCACTTTATAAAAACTATCAAAACCCTGCATAGCACTGTCCTCAAAAAACAGCTGATGCACCGCCACATCACAAGTTACGGCAAGTCCTTGTTTTTTGGCATCTCGAATCAAATCTACCGACTCTTTGCAAGAAATCAAAGAAAAGTGCAACTTGCCTCCCGCATACTGAAGCAACTGCAAATCACGTTGTACCACGAGCGTTTCTGCCAAAGGCGGTATCCCTTTTAGCCCAAGCATAGTGCTTTGTACGCCTTCGTGCATTACACCATATTGCGTAAGCAAGGGTTCTTCAGGACGCTGTATCAGCAATCCCCCCAAAGGCTGTAGGTATTGTAAAGTTTTGAGCAAAATGCCTGTAGGAATCGGCAAATTGCCATCAGTGAACGCTACAGCTCCCGCGCGGTGTAGGTCTATCATATCTGTAAGGTCTTTGCCTTTGGTATCTATCGTTACAGCCGCCAAAGGGTGCATGGCTACATGGGTTTGCGCATGATGCTGTAGCAGGTAGGCAAGGTCTTGCTTATTTTGGCGGGTAGGCAAGGTATTGGGCAAAAGCACTACATCTGTAAAACCGCCTTTTTGGGCTACTTTTGCACCATTCTCAAGCGTTTCTTTATGCTCATAGCCTGGCTCTGGCACGTGCGCGCGCATATCTATCCAACCTATAGAAACACAGCTACTTGAGGTTGTTTTAGATGGATTATCAGCCAATTCTATAGAACTAATGATGCCACCTTCTATACGAATATGGACATACTTTTGATGAAAGGGGGAGCGTGCATCAAGCACCAAGACGTTATCAATGGCAAACATGGAGCAAAGATACGACTTTTTTAAGAATCTATCATAAACTTGGGGTTCTTCAAACACAATAACTTTTGAAGAACCAGCATTTTTAACCCTTCTACAAAGGACTAATTTCCCTGCAAAAAAGAGAGCCACATCTGAATCGTCTTGTCCAAAGTGTGCCTTGTAGCCCGAATCCGCATGACCAAAACATTGTAAGACACATTGCCCAAAAAGCCCAACAACCACCCAAACCAAAAAGGAAATAAATGCACAAACTGAAAAGGAATGGCAAAAAATTGGGTGTGTATCAACACCAATAAAAGCCCCAAAACAGGCATTATTTCAGCCAAAAGCACGATATAGCCTAATTTTTTTTCGTAATTGTTTATGATTATTTGCGCTTCTTGCTGGAGTGTGTCTTGGATTTCTTTCAAGGGTTTGCCCAACTTGCCTACCCCAATAGCAAGCAGGCGCGCAGAGGGGGTTTGATGGTTTTGGCAAAGTTTGAGCGAAGTGGCTTTATCACCTATTCTGATGAGTGGTTTGATATTCTCGAGCAGTTTGGCAGGCAAGGTAGTACCCGCATACAGCACCCAAAATCTTTCCCAAAACAAATACAAAAGCCCCAAACCTCCCAATACCAGTAGTCCAAAATCCCACGATTGTAGGCGCAGGGCTTCGTCCCAAGAAATTAAAGAAGTAGTTTGTAAAAGCATGGTTTGAATTTAATTTATCAAAGATAAAATATATTTTTGGATTATGCAATTGGTTCTCTGACAATTTTTGTGGTAGTTTTTTTGCTCAATATATTGAGCAAAAAAGGCGTTTCTTAAATCTGAATTTGCTCAAAAAATGTTTTTCCACAAAAATTGTCATACAACCTTTATTTTTATCTGTCCCTTCATAAAGTTTGGGCAGGCAAGTCAAAACTGAAAGTCGTCTTTTCGCCCAATTTACTTTTTACAGCAATATTCGCTCCATGTGCCTCCAAAATCTGCTTCACTATCGCCAAACCCAAACCCGAACCACCTTCAGTCTTGGTACGGCTTTTTTCTACCCTATAGAAGCGTTCAAAAATATGCTCTATGTCTTCAGGCGGAATCCCTTGCCCATGGTCGCGTACCTCGATATGCACGCCCTTGGGGTTATTTTCAAGTTTTATGTGTATTTCTCCACTGGCATAGCTATACTTGATGGCATTGTCTATTAGATTAAAAAAAACCTGTCTGATGCGCGGTTTATCCGCTTCAATCTCACATTTTGAGGTGTTGTTGTGGATAAAAAGTTTCATATTCCGCTCTTGCAGGCGTTTTTCAAAAATATCTAATAGCTCTCCCAAAAGCCCACAAAGGTTAAAAATACTTGGACTCATAGTTATCATACCCGCTTCCATCTGCGAAAGTGTTACCAAATCTTGCACCAAATTATTCAATCCATCAAGCGTAACAGATGCCTTACGCAAAAACTTTTCGCTCACTTCTGTATCCTCGAGCGCACCATCTAAAAGCGTTTCTATGTAGCCTTGCGCCACAAAAATAGGTGTTTTTAGCTCATGCGAAACGTCTGCCAAAAACTCCCGCCTGTATATTTCCAGTTTTTTGAGTTGGTCTATTTCCTGTTGCTTGCCCGAAGTATAAGCATAAAGTTCGTCATTTAGTTGTTGGATAGGACTAAGGGTAGGATTATTATTTTTGGGCTTGATGGTAAAATCCTTTTTTTTCAGTTTTGAAAGAGCCGAATAGACCTCGTTTACCTCCCGCAAAACGATAAACTCTATCGTGAAATATACCAAAATAAAAGTAGCCGAAGCCGAAATAGCAAAAGTAACAAACATAACCGTACTTTCGCGCGTAATAAGCGAGAGGAAAGCTACAGTAATCGTAGCGACACAAATGGCAATCAGCCACGCCAACCATCGAGGATTGATGACCATAGGGAGAGGTTTGAGATAAGAGGTACGAACTTAAAACTTTGACGTTAAACACTTTCAAAAGACGTAAATCGTAAATCAAAAATCGTAAATCAAAAATGGTAAATATTCATTTATACTATAGTCTGGCAAATCTCTACCAAAATACCTTGCGTACTTCGTGGGTGCAAAAACGCCACCAATTTATTGTCCGCACCTTGTTTGGGTTCTTCATTCAGCACCTCAAAACCATCTGCCTGTAGCCTCCGAATCTCGGCACGAATGTCCACCACCTCAAACGCAATGTGATGTATGCCTTCGCCTTTGCGGTCTATGAATTTGGCTATCGGACTATCCGCGCGGGTAGCCTCAAGAAGCTCTATCTTGGTTTCGCCTAATTGAAAAAAAGACGTAGTAACGCCTTCACTTTCTACCGTTTCTTGTTTGTAAGATTCTTTGGTAAAAAGGCGTGCAAAAAGCGTTTGGGCTTCAGCCAAATTTTTTACAGCAATGCCTATGTGTTCTACTCGTATCATCAGGTTATTTTTGGGAAAAAGAATCATGGGGAAATACCTCCAGCCACACTTCGCGCAACTCACTCAAAATCATAGCCGTAGCCCCCCAGACAGTGTGGTCTTCCAAATCATAATAAGGCATCTCCGCCTCCATGTAGCTGGCTTGGATAACTTTTTGTTTGCGCGTATCTGTATAGGCAAAAGTCGCTAAATCAACTTCAAGCACTTTTACCACTTCGCTTGGATTGGGCGAAAAAGTAGGCGGCGCAGGCAGGCAGGCAAGGATAGGATATACCAAATAATTGCTGGGCGGAATATAAAAACTGCTCAACTCGCCTATCACTGCTTCGCGCGGTACAGTTACGCCCATTTCTTCTTCCATCTCTCTGAGTGCCGTCATCACAAAGTCCGTATCAGTTTCATCTTGCCTGCCCCCTGGCAGTGCTACCTGCCCGCTATGCACGCCCGAATTGTCGGGGCGCACAATCAAAGGAAAGTACAAGTTGCCATTTTTGGGGTAAAAAGCTATCAAAACCGCACTCAAGCGTGTACTTGCATTCGGCTGAAAATGCGCATTTTCAGCAAATCTTCCCGCAGGAGCCATCGCTCGATGCGCACGCTCTTGAGGCAAGGGCGCGCGCAAACGGGAGGCAAGGGCAGTAATCCAATCTATAGGAAGCGTCATGCAAAATCAAGCTAAATAATAAGTAAATGCAAAAATAACGAATATCTGAAAAAAAAACACAGATTTTCTTTGGATTGTTTAAAAAGTATGTTAAATTGGCGTTAAGAAATTATATATGAACGTAGTCGTTAGCTCTTTCCTCAACTTTATCCAGTTCGAAAAGCAGTACAGCCCGCATACTTACAGCGCGTACAAGACTGATATTGAGCAGTTTGAAGATTTTTTAATAGACTTTTGCGCTTTTCCACAGGCGCAAGACGCTACTTTTAATGAAATACGTGCGTGGGTAGTACATCTCGACGAGCAAGGCATCGAAGCCCGCTCCATCAACCGAAAAGTCGCTACCCTCAAAGCATTTTTTAAATTTTTACTCAAACAAGGTACCATTACCCACAATCCCACCAAACGCCTCAAGCCTCTCAAAGTCCCACAAATCGCGCCCAACTTCATAGAAGAAGATAAGATGCTCAAACTCCTTGATGGATACCCTTTCCAAGATACTTTTGCAGACCGAAGGGCGCAAGCCATTTTGGAACTGCTGTATGGTACAGGGATAAGACTTGCGGAACTTATCACATTGAAGCACCAAGACATAGACCACTACAACGCCACCATTCGAATCACAGGCAAAGGCAACAAGCAACGGATTTTGCCCATCATGCGCTCACTTTTGGGTGTTATAGAGGCATATCAAAAAGCCAAAACCGAACTTTTAGGCGACTTCAAACCACAAGATAGTTTTATAGTAACCAATGCAGGCAAGGAAGCCTATCCGCTCCTCGTCTATAAAACGGTACGCGCCTATCTCTCGTGGACTACTACTCAAGAAAAAAGAAGCCCGCATACGCTTAGACATACTTTTGCCACACACTTACTAAACAAAGGTGCAGACATCAATGCCATCAAAGACTTGCTGGGACATACTTCCCTGAAGGCTACACAAGTCTATAGCCACAATACCCTCGACCGCCTCCGCGAAGTATTCGAGCAGGCACACCCCAAAGCCTGAAGGAAGGTTTGAGGTACGAATCGAAAAACATTTAAACTTGCCTACCAAGTAATATTCCCCTTTGGGGCTGGGGACTAAAAATTGCCAATTCAACTAAACTTATATACGTATGAAATTAGACATCCAATCCATTCACTTCGATGCAGACCAGAAACTGCTCGACTTCATTCAAAAAAAATGCGACAAATTGGAAACCTTTTTCGACCGCATCACAGAAGGGGAGGTTTTTCTTCGATTGGAGAAAAACAATGAAAACAGATACGAGAACAAAGTGGTCGAGATTAGACTACTCGTACCGGGCAGTACTATTTTTGCCAGTGAGCAAAGTAATTCGTTTGAAGCGGCGGCAGACCTTGCTGTAGATGGGCTTCGCGCACAGCTCACCAAACTCAAAGAGAAACTCAAACAACACCATTAAAAGAGGTATGTCTTTGAATAACCGCTTATTTTCAACGCTTTGACAACGTTAAAAATAAGCGGTCTTTTATAGGAACGAGTAGAAAATAACTTGAGCATATTTAGCCACGCTGTAAGCGTCTGTTATCGAGCTTTTACGCAGTTAAGCAATACCAACAGACGCTTACAGCGTGGCTTCGCGTGAGTGAAATTATCATGTTATTTTATTTTCATTCCTTATTTTCTACTCGTTCCTAATTTTTGAAGAAGCAGAATTTTTTAATAACCAAAAAACATAAAACTTCTTATCGGGCGTTATATGAATAAACGCCCATGAAAACAACTTTCTTTTTGCTCTTTTGGTACATAGCCATCAGTGTAGCCTCAGCCCAGATGCCTGCGCAAATACTCTCTATCCAATACGACCCAACCACCAAAAAAGGCTTTTTCCAAAAAGTAATAGAGATAAGCCCCTTAGATGGTATGGAAATGGACGTAAAAAGGCGTATCATTGATTGGACAACCAAACGATGTGGCTTCAACTTTGAAGGAAAAAGTATTTTTGACAAATACATCAAAGGCTCGACAACCTATCCACAAGGCATAACCGTAGCCAATGGCAAAAAAAATGACCTTTCCTACGATTTTCAAATAGAAACTACCGACAAAAAATGTACGCTTACCATTACCAATATGGTAAATAGGGACAATGTACTCTTTGGCGCTATAGAAAATCAAGCCTTCAAAGAAGACGGCTCACGCCGTACAAACCCTGCGCGTGTGTCTGTGGTAGAAAGTATAGAACAAAGCATGACACAAGTGGCTATATCGTTGGAGAGAGCCATCAAAACACGATAAAATTGGCTTCATCATAATCTAAAATTGTAAATCTCCATGCGTATTTTATCTTTTTTACTTGCCTACTTTGCAGTATTCAGCCTTTGCGCCCAAAACAAAGACGCACTCTATCCTTTCCCTGATGCTACAGGCAAATGGGGCTATGTGGATAAGGAAAAAAATGTCAAAATAGCTTATCAATTCTTGGGTGCAAGCCCTTTTTATGAAGACCGCGCCATCGTAGCCCGCGCAGGCAAGGAGGCAGATAAACCCCTATTCAGTATGATAGATAAGCAGGGTAAACGTATATTTGATTTTGATTTTGGATATCCACCCCTCGAATTATGCCAATTAACATACTATAAATACAGTGATGGACTGTTTTATCACATGACCTTTGATGCTGATGGTGGTAAAACAACCCATAACTATCTTGACAAAGAA